>NZ_CP102772.1:3612500-3865000 GCF_026020075.1 Bosea sp. NBC_00550 | reverse complement strand
CTGAAACCGCCCGATGTGGTGGTGTGGGCGTCGTACGCAGTGGACATGCCCGATAGAGGCAGCACCACGCCGTCGGGGAAACGCGCGCTGAGCTACGAATGAACAGCGACGCGGCGTTGGGCCATGCTCAAGCATCGTGTTTGATGGATCGCAGTATCCCCCGTGGCGACGTCGAAGCCCTTTCAAGCGTGAAGCAGCCCCCGGAGTGCGGCCATGGCCAAAGACCCCGCTGACGCCTTCGCCGACGCGCTCTCCTATGCGACCGACGCTTCGCAGCGCCTCGTATTGTTCCTGGATGCCTTGAGACAGCGCGGCCTCCAGTATGAGGAGCATCTGGCGCAGCTCGCTCCCCATGTCCTCGACTATGACACCGAGTTGGTCTGCGACGGACGCAGCCTGCCCCGGCCCGTCAACTACGTCGTGGTGCGGATCGCTCCTCCTCCAGGCATGGTCGTCGACAAGGTCAAGCGCCCCTTCGTCATCGTCGATCCACGCGCGGGCCACGGACCGGGCATCGGCGGGTTCAAGGCCGACAGCGAGATCGGCGTCGCGATGAGGGCCGGGCATCCCTGCTACTTCGTCGGTTTCCTGCCTGACGCTGTTCCGGGGCAGACGATAGAAGACGTCGCGCTCGCCGAGGCGGTATTTCTCGAAGCGGTCATTGCGCGGCATCCGGAGGCCGACGGCAAACCATGTGTGGTCGGTAACTGCCAGGCGGGCTGGGCCGTCATGATCCTGGCCGCGCTGAGGCCGGAACTCTTCGGCCCCATCATCCTGGCCGGCTCGCCCCTGTCGTACTGGGCGGGTGTGAAAGGCCAGAACCCGATGCGATACGCCGGCGGCCTGCTGGGCGGGAGCTGGTTGACCGCCCTCACCAGCGATCTCGGTGCGGGTACCTTCGACGGCGCATGGCTCGTCCAGAACTTCGAGAGCCAGAACCCGGCCAATACGCTCTGGAGCAAGCAGTACAACCTGTATTCCAAGATCGACACGGAGGTGGAACGCTATCTCGGCTTCGAAAAGTGGTGGGGCGGCCACGTCACCCTGAATGCCGAGGAAATCCAGTTCATCGTCGACGAGCTCTTCATCGGTAACCGGCTGGCCTGCGGCGAAATCAGAACCTCCGACGGCACGGCCATCGACCTCCGCAACATCCGCTCGCCGATCGTCGTCTTCTGCTCGAAGGGCGACAATATCACTCCGCCTCAGCAGGCGCTCGACTGGATCCTCGATCTCTACGGCAGCGTCGACGAGATCCGTTCCTATGGGCAGACGATCGTCTACGCCATCCACGACAAGATCGGACATCTCGGTATCTTCGTGTCGGCCGGGGTCGCCCGGAAGGAGCATGACGAGTTCGCGTCCAACATCGACTTCATCGACGTCCTGCCGCCGGGTCTCTACGAAGCGATCTTCGAACCGAAGACCGGAACCGAGGCCAACCCGGATCTGGTGAGCGGCGAATGGGTGATGCGCTGCGAAGCGCGAACCCTCGACGACATCCGAGCGCTCGGGGGGAACGAGCTTGAGGACGAGCGCCGCTTCGCCACCGTCGCCCGCGTATCGGAGATAAATCTCTCGCTCTACCGCGCGCTGGTTCAGCCCTGGATCCAGATGAACGCCAATCCTGCCGTTGCCGGGGCAATGCGGGCGATGCACCCGCTGCGCCTGCAATATGAGATATTCGGCTCGCGGAACCCGTTTTTTTCCTGGCTCGACGTAGCGGCTCCCAAGATGCGCCAGGAGCGCCAGCAGGTTGCAGACGACAACGTCTTCCTCAAGGCACAGGAAGCCGCCTCGGCCCAGATCGTCGGCGCTCTCGACAATTGGCGCCAGATCGTGGAGCGAATATCTGAGCAGACCTTCCGTACCGTCTATGGCTCGCCGCTGCTCCAATCGGCGGTGGGCATCGACACGCATTCGCAACGCCGACCTCGAGACGCCCCCAAGAGCAAGTTGCACGCCGAGCTCCTCGCGAAGCGTATCGAGGAACTACGCGCGAGCATGGCATCCGGTGACATGCTCAACGCTTGCGTACGGGCGCTTCTCTATGTCGGCATGGCGCGGGAAAGCGCGGACGAACGCAGTTTCGAAGCGATCCGGCGATTGCGCAGGCAGGGCCAGCATCTCCGCCGCCTGACATTGAGCGAATTCAAAGCGCTGACGCGCGAACAGTTCTTCATGCTGCTGATCGATCAGGCCGAGGCGTTGCGGACACTGCCCGGCCTGTTGCCCCCTGATCACGAGGGCCGAACCGCTGCATTCAAGCTTATTGAGCAAGTGGCGACGGCGCGAGGTTCACTTTCGGGGGAGGCTGCAGACCGGCTCGAAGAGATCCGACGTCTTTTCGAGGTTGCTTCACCGATGGGTTCGAATCCTCCCGGCAAGCTGCACGTCGCCACCCGACAGAGGGCCTAGGCATGCGCGTCGACGACAGCACTTTGGATGCGGACACCGCGAAACCGGGCTCCAAATACGACAGGCTGATTGCGGCGGCGCGCAGCGACACGCCGGCGCTGACGGTCGTCGCCCACCCCTGCGACGCCACCTCCCTTCGAGGTGCGCTGGAAGCGCGCGACGAGGGTCTTATAGTGCCAATTCTGGTGGGGCCGCGGCCAAGAATCCTTGAAGTCGCCCAGGCCGAGGGGCTGGATCTCGATGGTATCGAGATCGTCGACGCGCCGCACAGTCACGCCTCAGCGGCCGAAGCCGTCAAGCTCATCCGGGAAGGGCGCGGCGAGCTGCTGATGAAGGGCAGCCTTCATACCGACGAGCTGATGCGGGAGGTTGCAGCCTCGGCCACCGGTCTGCGCACGGAGAGGCGCATCAGCCATGTCTTTATCATGGACGTGCCCGGCCATGCCGAGACGCTCTTCATCACCGACGCGGCGATCAATATCTTCCCCGATGTCGACGCAAAGCGCGATATCGTTCAGAACGCGGTCGATCTTTGGACCGGGATCGGCCTCGGCGTGCCGCGCGTCGCGATCCTGTCGGCCGTCGAAACCGTGACGACCAAGATCCCTTCCACAATGGAGGCCGCGGCGCTGTGCAAGATGGCCGATCGCGGCCAGATCACGGGCGCATTGGTCGACGGCCCGCTTGCCTTCGACAATGCCATTTCCCCGGAAGCCGCCAGCATCAAGGGCATCAAATCGCCGGTGGCCGGGCGCGCGCAGATCCTCGTCGTTCCCGATCTCGAGGCCGGCAACATGCTGGCCAAGAATCTGACCTTTCTCTCCCATGCCGATGCGGCCGGAATCGTCCTGGGCGCGCGCGTGCCGATCATTCTGACATCGCGGGCCGATACGGTCCGCACGCGATTGGCATCATGCGCCGTCGCCGCACTCTATGCCGTCGCCCGGCGGGGAGTCGCCTCCGTGGCGGCGGTCTGAGCCCATGGATGCGATCCTTGTGGTGAACGCCGGCTCGTCGAGCCTCAAATTCCAGATCTTCACGGTCTCCCAGGCGACGCTGACACGCCAGGTGCGGGGGCAGCTCGACGGCATCGGCCAGCGGCCACGCCTGCGCGCGTCCGATGCCGGGGGCATGCCTCTGATCGATCTGATCCTGCAGCGCGAGGAGGTGCCAGATCTTCCTGCGGCGATCGACAAGACCCGAACGTGGCTGCGCAGCCTGGAGGGGTACAGCCTCCTGGCGATCGGTCACCGTGTCGTGCACGGGGGACCCGACTACTCTGCTCCGACCATCATCGATCACGCGCTCCTCGACAAGCTCGCGACCTATGCCGAGCTGGCGCCGCTGCACCAGCCCAACAATCTGTTGCCGATCCGGCTCGCGATGGACATCAATCCGGACGTGCCGCAGATCGCCTGCTTCGACACCGCCTTCCATCGCAACCATCCGGATCTGGCCGATTTCTATGCTTTGCCCCTGGCGCTTCACCGCGAGGGAATCAGGCGCTACGGCTTCCACGGGCTGTCATACGAGTATATCGCCGGGCGCCTCCGCGAGATCATTCCGCAGCTTGCCGTCGGGCGGATCATTATCGCTCATCTGGGCAGCGGCGCCTCGATGTGCGCCTTGCTGGACGGGCGCAGCGTCGAGAGCACGATGGGGTTCACCGCGCTCGACGGGCTGCCGATGGGAACGCGTCCGGGGCAGCTCGACCCCGGTGTCGTGCTGCACCTGATCATGCAGAAGGGGATGGCGGCCGAGGCCGTTTCGAAACTGCTTTACCATGAAGCCGGACTCAAGGGATTGTCCGGCATCTCCAACGATATGCGCGATCTGCTCGCAAGCGAGGATCCGCGCGCCGCTTTCGCGATCGACCACTTCGTCTATCGCTGCGCTCTCAACATCGGCTCGCTGACAGCGGCGCTGGGCGGGCTCGATGCCTTCGTTTTCACAGCGGGCATCGGAGAAAATGCGCCCGAGCTGCGGGAACGCATCGTCAGCCGCATGGCGTGGCTGGGAGCAGAGCTCGATCCGGAGGCCAACCGAGCCGGTTCATCGCTGATCTCGACGCCCGCCAGCCGTATCGGGGTCTACGTCGTTCCGACCGATGAGGAACTGATGATCGCCGGCCATACCTTGAGACTGATCACTGCCACCCATTGAGTCGAGGCCGTCATGACCATTCCAACCGCGAAAGCAAAGCTGCTCGAGGGAAAGCGGGGCCTGATCGTCGGGATCGCCAATGAGAGCTCCATCGCCTGGGGTTGCGCCCGGGCCTTCCGTGCATTCGGAGCCGAACTGGCCGTGACCTATCTCAACGAGAAGGCGCGCCCCCATGTCGAACCACTTGCCCGGCAGTTGGAAGCTCCCATCGTCCTGCCGCTGGACGTGGCCGTGCCGGGGCAGATCGAGGCGGTCTTCGAACAGATCGCCGAAAGCTGGGGCGAGCTCGACTTCGTGGTCCATTCCATCGCCTTCGCGCCGCGCGATACGCTGGCCGGCCGGGTCACCGATGCCCCGCTCGACGGCTTCCTGAAAACGATGGAGATTTCCTGCTGGTCGTTCCTCCGCATGGCGCAGTTGGCGGAGCCGCTCATGAAGAATGGCGGCACGCTCTTCACCATGACCTATTACGGCTCGCAGATGGTCGTGGAGAACTACAATATCATGGGCGTGGCCAAGGCAGCCCTTGAATCCGCCGTCCGCTACATGGCCGCCGAACTGGGCCCGAAGGGAATTCGCGTGCACGCGATTTCGCCCGGCCCGCTGGCTACACGCGCCGCTTCCGGCATCCCCGAATTCGACACCCTGCTGGAAAAGGCCAAGCGAAAGTCGCCGGCCCGCGAGCTCGTTTCCATCGACGATGTCGGCGCCGCGACCGCATTTCTTGCGCATGACGCCGCCCGGCTCATGACCGGTCAGGTTCTCTATATCGACGGGGGTTATCACATTATCGATTGAGTTGGCGCAGGCAGCGCCACATTGCGCGCATGGCCGCTCAATGAGCCAAAAATAGAGGCACCGGGGTGTTTTGAAGTAGCGAGCTTGTCACGCCGCCTAGAATGGCCTGGCGGAACCGCGAGTGAACGAAGGCGCCCATGATGATCAACTCGGTCGCGCTATCACGAACGTGCTGTCGCAGAGCCTCGGCGACGTCGCCGCCGGCCGCATCGAGCCTCACGAACTCGCTCTTCACGCGATGGCGCTCGAGAAAGCTGATCAAGCCGCTGGCGGGGGCTGCGCGGCTCAGATCTTTTTCTCCGGAGACGACTACGACCGAGACGGATTGTGCACTCTGTAACAGCGGCATCGCATCGCCGACGGCGCGGGCTGAACGGGCGCTGCCATCCCAAGCGATAGCAAGCCGCTGCGGCGCAGGATTGCCTCCCAGCTTCGGCACGACGATTACCGGTCGTCCACTATTGAACAGCGCCTCCTCGACCGCATAGCGGTTGCTTTCGAAAAGATCGTTGTTCCCATCGAGAACAGCCACATCATGGAGACGTGACTGTTGGTTGAAGCGCTCAGTCAGATCGTCGAGGGCGAGATCGGGCAGGTCAAACACACAGCTCAGGCCGGCTTCGTCGACAATAGCGCGAGCCGCTGCGGCACACGTCTCGACCAAGGCTCGCCGGCGCTTGTTCTCCTCCGCGACGATTCCGGCGGCGAAACCGCCGATCGGGCTGTAAGGCAAGGATGCACGCGGGACGAAGGCCTGGAAGGTCAGGCTCGATCCGAAACGACGTGCGAGGCCGACGCCAAAGCGCACGGCGGAGGTTGCCCCGCCATCGCCATCGTCGGCTGGCACCAGGCAGACCAGGATGCTTTTGAACTCTTGCGCCATCTGCCTCGCCTCCGGCCGTGATATCGACGTTCCGATCCCGTATGTCCGGCGTCCGCATCGCGCCTGTCTGCCGTCCGGTCCGGGCAAGCCTGCAGCAGAACCGAATTGTGCGAAGTCCTGTTGGCCTGGATAATGTAGTCAGATGCGAGCAGCCCCTTAACAAGGTGCCGTGCAAGCCCGTGGTGCGGCAGACCAGCGTCATGCGGGTGGGCTCCGGCAATTCATCCCCCACATGCCGCGTAAATGGTCGTCTCAGCGCGTGTCGCGATCAAGAGGATCGACGAAGCCGCTGCTCCCGTATCCTTTCGGCACCATCCCGCCGGCGCCGGCGACCCTGGAATATTTCGAGATGATGGGATGCGTTGCGACCTCGCGCCGGTTGTCAATCGCGACCTCGGTGGCGTTGATCTCGACGGCTTTATCGGAGGGATTTCATCACAAGCCGGGTCGGCAACGTATTGTCCTTGAGAACAGGTTCGCGCGAGCCACTTTCGTCTAAAATCGGAGGTCGGAAGGCCAATCCGGGCCGGGCAAATTGATCATGTATTCGAGCAGAGGCCTTCCGCGCGCTGCAGGCAGCGCAGCAAAATGGTTACGCCAGAAAGTGAGGGGGTTTTGCGCCGGAGCGCCCATCGCCCCGGACGTCTTTGTCGGGAGAACGCCATGCCTGTCCGGATCCTGCTGGCCTGCATCATCGCGGGCGGCCTTACCTCCCAGACATTCGCGCAGACGCCGCAGGTCCAGCCACTCGGGCAACCGCAGCCATCGGCAGGCACTCCCGTCCAAGCCGACCAACTCCTGAACAAGGCGCAACTCGACGCGCTCGTTGCGCCGATCGCGCTCTATCCGGATACGCTGCTGGCGCAGGTTCTGATGGCCTCGACCTATCCGCTCGAAGTCGTGCAGGCGGATCGTTGGCTCGCCACGAACAACAAGCTCAAGGGTGACGCCCTGAAGGTGGAGGCCGAAAAGCAGGCCTGGGACGTCAGCGTCAAGTCGCTCGTCGCCACGCCTTCGGTGCTGGAGATGATGAGCAAGAATCTCGACTGGACGCAAAAGCTCGGCGACGCGGTGCTGGCCCAGCAGCCCGACGTGATGGACGGCGTCCAGCGGATGCGGACGCGAGCCTATGACAACAAGAAGCTGTCCTCGGGCCCCCAGCAGGTGGTTGCGGTCCGGCAGGAGAGCGGGCGGCAGACGATCGCGATCGAGCCGGCCGTGGCCGACACCGTCTACGTGCCCTATTACGATCCAGGCGTGGTCTACGGCGCCTGGCCCGAACCCGCTTACCCGCCCTATTACTTCCCCTACACCGGCTATGTCGCCGCCGGCGTCGTGGCGACGGGTCTCGCTTTCGGAGCCGGCTATGCGCTCGGGCGCTGGAACAACGGCAATTACTGGGGCGGCAACGTCAACTGGAACAACAACAACATCAATATCAACCGCGACCGGGTAACGCATTGGCAGCACAACCCGCAGCATCGCCATGGCGTGCAGTATCGCAACAACGCGGTCCAGCAGCGTTTCGCGGGCAACAACAATATCCGGGCCGGGGCGGATGGACGGATGGATTTCCGCGGACGCGGCGGGGACCAGGTGCTGCGCCCCGAAGGCGGCCGCGGCGGGGCGGGAGCAGGTGCCCGCCCGGAACAAAGGCCGGGCGACCGCCCCGGCGCGGGCGCCAGGCCCGACCGCCCGGGCGGCGACCGCGCGCGGCCCGATGGTGGACGCGGCGGTCAGCCACGGGCGGCGACGCAGCAGCGGCGGCCGGAAGCCGGACGCGGCGGTCAGGCCCGGGCGTCCCAGCAGGCCCGGCGTCCGTCCAGCGGCGCGAACCGCGCCGCGGCATCGCGCGAGAGCGCATACAGGATGCAATCCGGTCGCAGCGCTAACCTTCAGTCGCAACGCGGGCATGCGAGCATGGGCGCCCGTCCGGGAGGAGGCCGCGCGATGCATGCCGGCGGCCCCGGGATGCGCGGCGGCTATGGCGGTGGAGGAGGCCGGGTCGGTGGTGGCGGTGGCCGGGTCGGCGGCGGCGGCTTCGGAGGCGGCGGCGGCCGGGTTGGCGGAGGCGGAGGCCGCGGTGGAGGCGGCGGCGGACGTCGCTCCGATATCCAGCTCAAGCATGACATCATGTTGATCGGCCGGCTGGATAACGGGCTGGGTTTCTACCGCTTCGCCTATAACGGCTCGCAGCAAAGCTATGTCGGTGTGATCGCGCAGGAGGTCCAAGGCGTCGCGCCCTGGGCGGTGCGTCGCGGCTCGGATGGCTATCTGAGGGTCGATTACCGTCAACTGGGCGTGCCGTTCCAGACTTTTGAACAGTGGAAATCGTCGGGCGCGCGGGTTCCGGCCGGAGGCCAAGGCCACCGGGAAGGATCGCCGGCTCCCGCCCATGTCTCGCATGTCGAGGATGCAAGGCCATGACCATCGCATCGCCAATGGAGCGATCAGTATTTCGCCTGATCTGCGCGGCCGCATTCGGCATTCTCGCGGCGGCGACGGCCGCGAAAGCGCAGGAGCCCTTCAAGACGCCGTCGGATGCTGCGACGGCGCTGATCGAGGCGGCGCGCGGAAACGAGGAAAAGCGCTTGCGCGCCGTTCTCGGAATTGTCGGGCGGGATAGCCTGCATTCCGGGGACCACGTCGCCGATGCAGCGGATCGCAAGCGCTTCCTCGAAGCTTATGACAGCCGGCATTCGATCAACGAGCGGGGCGACAAGGCGACGCTGCTCGTCGGTCCGGATGATTTTCCCTTCCCGATCCCGATCGTGCGCCGGGGCGAGGGCTGGAAGTTCGATGGCGTATCCGGCCGCGACGAGATCCTCGCCAGGCGCATCGGTCGCAACGAGCTCGCGGCGATCCAGGCGAGCCTTGCATTCTTCGACGCACAGCAGGAATACGCCGCCAAGGACCGAACCGGCCAGGGCGCGGGCGTCTATGCGCAGAGGATCGTCAGCAGGCCGGGCGCCAAGGATGGCCTCTACTGGAACAGCGCCGCTGGAGAGGAGCCGAGTCCCCTGGGCGAACTCGCCGCTGAAGCTGCGGCGGAAGGCTATAAGGCGGGTGAGACGCGCCGGCCCTTCCACGGCTACTACTACAAGGTCCTGAAGCGCCAGGGGTCCTCGGCGCCGGGCGGCGCGATCGACTATGTCGCCGGCGGCAAGATGCTCGGCGGCTTCGCCCTGCTGGCGTATCCGGCCGAGTATGGCCGCTCCGGTGTAACGAGTTTCATGCTCAATCACGCCGGGACGGTCTATCAGAAGGACCTTGGCTCCGGCACCAACCGCATCGCGGCGCGTATGCAGAGCTTCAATCCAGACAAGGGCTGGGAGAAGGTCTCAACGAACCGAGCAGATTAGCAGGACAGCCTGGAGCGCTCTCCAGGGAACATTCTCTGCCTGGCCCAATGGTTGTTCCCTGAAGATCGTTTCGATTGATCCCGGCATGGAGCCAGGCGCCTCCATCGCCTCGGCCCCAATGCACCGCCCTCAAAAAGGGCCGGGGCGCTCTGACTCGCCGCGGCTGCAACCGCCCGTTGTTCTTTCACGCGCAATGCGCCGCCCCGTGAAAGCAGGCGCATACAGATTCGATAAAAACAGGCTTGACTGTTTGTAAATGAGAACACAACCTCCCCACGATCCCGGCAGCGAGGTTGGCGTGAGCGAAACCGGCAAGAGACGATCGCAGAAGGAGCGCAGCGCCGAGACCTCGACGCGTCTCATGGCTGCGACCATCGACCTGCTTCACGACCGAGGCCTCTCCCGCACCACCACCCCGGAAATCGCCCTGCATGCGGGTGTCTCCCGCGGCGCGCTGACCCATCATTTCGCCGGCCGCGAGGCAATCATCAGCGCCTCCGTTGCCGACCTGCTGAGCAAGGCGGCCCGCGACCTGCACCGCTTCGCCGAGGACTTCATGGAGCGGGGCGGCTCCAGCGACGAGATCGTCGACTACATCTGGCGGATGATGGACGACCGGCTCTTCTACGTGACGATGGAATACCTGCCGGAGGCCCGCCACAATCCCGATTTCCGCGCGGAGCTCATCCCGACCGTCCGCGAATTCCATGCCGGCCTCGACGCGGTCTGGACAGCGCTCGCGACCCGCGCCGGTACCGACCCCGACCATACCCGGATCGTGATGAACGCCACCATGTGTCTCGTGCGCGGCATGATCAGCCAGACCGTGCTGCGTCCCAACGACCCCGTCTACTACGAGAGCATGCTGAACTTCTGGAAGCAGCAGGTGCGCCAGCATTTCCCGATCAAGCCCGCAATCGTCGCCGCCAAAGCGCGCAAGGCTGCCACGGCATGACGGCTGCCCTGACCATCGAGGGCCTGAAGCTCGGCTTCTACGGCGTGCAGGTGCTGCGTGGCGTCGATTTCGCGGTGCCGCAAGGCTCCTTCACCGGGCTGATCGGGCCGAACGGTGCCGGCAAATCAACCTTGTTCAACGCCGTGTCGGGCCTTTACCGGCCGAGCGCAGGCTCTGTCCGGCTGGGCCAGACCGAGACGGCCGGCCTGCCGCCGGAGAAGCTGGTCGCGGCCGGCCTTGTACGCTCGTTCCAGCTCGCCCGCGGCTTTCCCAAGCTCAGCGTCTTCCAGCACCTGATGCTCTACGGCGCGGACCAGCCCGGCGAGCATCTGCTGGCGGCCCTGCTCGGTACAGGCCCTGCACGCAGGCGCGAGGCGGAACTGGCCGAACGCGCCTTCGAGATCGCCCGGCGGCTCAAGCTCGACCATGTGCTCGACAATCCCGTCACTGCGCTTTCCGGCGGCCAGAAGAAGCTCGTCGAGATCGGCCGTGCCCTGATGGCCGCGCCGAAGCTGCTCCTGCTCGACGAGCCGATGGCCGGCGTGAATCCAAGCCTGACCGAACAGATCGCCGAGCACCTCGTCGCGCTCAACCGCAACGGGCTGACCATCTGCCTGATCGAGCACGACATGGGGCTGATCCGGAAGCTCTGCGCGCCGGTCATCGTCATGGCCGAGGGAAGGACACTGACGCAGGGCAGCTTCGAGGAGGTCGCCTCCGACAGCCGCGTGCAGGAAGCCTATCTCGGGAGGCGGCATTGAGCCCGGCACCGGGAGACTTGCTCACCGTCGACGGCATCGTCGCCGGCTACGGCGCGGCCGAACAGATCCTGAAGGGCGCATCGCTGCGGGTCGCTCCCGGCGAGATCGTCTCCATCATCGGTCCCAACGGGGCCGGCAAGTCGACGCTGCTCAAGACCATCGCCGGCCTCGTCCCGGCGCGCGAAGGGGCGATCCGGCTCAACGGCGCCGACGTCACCCGCGCGAATGCGCTCGGCCGGGCGCGCGCCGGCATCGGCTTCGTGCCGCAGGAGCGCAACGTCTTCGGCGCGATGACGGTCGCCGAGAACCTGGAGATCAGCGGCTTCCAGGAGCCGGGCAAGGTCGGCAAGCGCAGCGAGGAGCTATATGCGCGCTATCCGATGCTGACGGAGAAGCGCAAGGCGCTGGCGCGCACGCTCTCGGGCGGCCAGCGCCAGATCCTCGCCATGGCGATGGGGCTGATGAACGCGCCCTCGCTGCTGCTGCTCGACGAGCCGACGGCCGGCCTGTCGCCAAGGGCGGCCGATGAATTGTTCGACGCGATCGTTAAGCTCAACCAAGGTGGGCTGCCGATCCTGATGGTCGAACAGCACGCTCTCGAGGCGCTCGAAATCTCGACGCGGGGCTATGTGCTGGTTTCCGGCCGCAACAGCCGCGAGGGCGCCGGGCCGGCGCTCGCCAACGATCCGGATATCCGCCCGCTTTTCCTCGGCGGCTAGGACGAAACCACGCCGTAACAATCAAGCAAAACAAGCAGGGGACCATCATGACGCCGTTCGCAACTGACCGCCGCAGGCTCCTGACCGGAGCCGCCGCCCTCGCCAGCCTCTCGGCCCTGTCCGGCCGCGCCCTCGCGCAGGGCGCCCCGATCAGGATCGGCACGTTGACGCCGCTCACCGGCTCCGGCGGCCCCTACGGCCCGGTCATGGTCAAGGCGGTCAAGGCCGTGATCGACGAGGTCAATGCTGCCGGCGGCGTGCTCGGCCGCAAGGTCGAGCTGGTTTCCGAAGACGACCAGACCAATCCGGAAGCAGGCGTGCGCGCCGCCCGCAAGCTGATCGACGTCGACAAGGTCTCGGCCATCCTCGGCACCTGGGCCTCCTCGGTGACGACCGCCGTCGCGCCGCTGTGCTGGGAATCGAAGACCTTCCTGGCGACGGTCTCCGGCGCGGATTCGATCACGCTGCTGCCGCATCAGGGCTATCTGATCCGCACCCAGCCCAACACCACGCTGCAGGGCAAGAAGTTCGGCGAGTTCTGCATCGACCAGAAGGCCAAGCGGGTCTTCTTCCTCTCGCCACAGACGCCCTTCGCCAAGAGCCAGTTCGACAACATCACCGCCGCCGTCAAGGCCGCCGGCGGGGAGACCGGCTCGCTGATCTATGACGACAAGAAGCCGGCGTACCGCACCGAGATCGACGAGGCGCTGCGCTTCAAGCCGGATGCCATCATCTTCAGCGGCTACACCCCCGACACCGCCGTGATGCTCAAGGACATCTACCGCGCCGGCTTCTCGGGGCTGAAGGTCGCCTTCGCCTATTCGGTGAACCAGAAGCTGGTCGAGAGCGTGCCGGCCGAGGTGGTCGACAAGACCTTCACCATCGCGCCGTCGCCGGCCGAAGGTTCCAAGGCCTACGAGCGGCTGGTGAAGATGATCGGCGTCGCCTCGCCCGATCCCTACACCACCCAGATCTACGACCAGATCAATCTCGTGCTGATGGCGATCGCGCTTGCGGGCGAGGCCTCAGGCCCTGCGATCAAGGACGCGATCCGCAAGGTCAGCCAGGCTCCCGGCGGGGTGAAAGTCGACAACGCGGTCGACGGCCTCAAGGCGATCGCCGCCAAGCAGCCGGTCGACTATGACGGCGCCAGCGGCCCCTGCGACTTCACAGAGACCGGCGATATCAGCGACTGCCGGTTCCGCTACGAACAGGTGCAATCGGGCAAGCTCGCGCTGGTGAAGATCGCGTGACCCAGCTTCTCCAGGCGCTCATCAACGGGGTGATGACCGGGACGCTGATCGCTGTCCCGGCCATCGGCTTCTCCGCCATCTTCGCGGTGTTGCGCTATCCGAACTTCGCCATTGCCGCTTACGCCACGATCGGCGCCTTCGCGGCTTGGTGGGCCAATGCGCAGATGGGGCTGCCGGTGATGGCCGCGCTCGTCGTCGCCTTCGTGGTGACGGGTGCGGTCGGCGTCGTCGCCGAGGAGACTGCGCTCAAGCGCCTGCGGAACAACGGTGCGCTGATCGTCGCCATCGCCTCGATCGCGCTCAATCTCGTGCTCGAGAACATCGTGCGCTTCATCTTCGGCAACGATATGCGGGGCTACGATCTGCCGATCGCGCGCGATCTGCGCTTCGGCGAATTGCGCATCGGTCCGCAGCAGCTCCAGAGCCTCCTGCTCGCGGTGCTGATCATGGCCGCCATGTTCGCCTTCCTGCGCTACACCCGCTTCGGCAAGGCGATGCGGGCCGTCGCCGACAATCCCGACCTCGCCCGGCTCAAGGGCATCGATCCGGCCCGGATCGCGATCGTCACCATCTTCCTCGGCGCGGGGCTGACCGGGATGGGCGGCGTACTGATCGGATTGGACACCTCGATCGACCCGCTGACCGGCTATCGCGTGCTGCTCTCCGTCTTTGCCGCCTCCGTACTCGGCGGGCTCGGCTCGATCCCCGGCGCCGTCCTCGGTGCGCTGATGCTCGGCGTTGCCGAGGAGCTCGCGCTGCTGGCCGTTCCCGCGACCTACCGCACCGCCGTCGGCTTCGTCGCCATCCTGCTGATGCTGACCTTCCGCCCGCGCGGCATCCTCGGTGAAAGGGCCGCCTGATGCTGTCCTATCTGATCTTCACCCTGACGCTCTGCGGCATCTATGGGCTTCTGGCGCTCAGCCTCAACCTGATCTGGGGCGGGGCCGGCCTCGTCAATCTCGGCCTCGCCGGCTTCTTCGCTGTCGGTGCCTATGCCTCGGCGCTCGCGACCGGCGCCGGTGCGCCCGTCCTGATCGGCTGGGGAGCGGCACTCATCGTCGGCGCGGCGGTCGGGCTCATCGTCACCTTCGCGACTTTGCGCCTGCGCGACGACTATCTCGCCATCGTCACGCTCGGCTTCGCCGAAGTGATCCGGCTCGTCGCGCTGAACGAACGCTGGCTGACCAACGGCTCGGACGGCATCTCCGGCATAAAGGCACCGCTGAAGGCGGAGCTCGGCACGCAGAATTTCGCTTTCTTCTATCTCGCGGTGGTCACCCTGGTGCTGATCGTCGTCTGGGCGCTGCTGCGCCGGCTCGACCGCTCCCCCTATGGCCGCGCCATGAAGGCCATCCGCGAGGATCAGCAGCTCGCGGCCTTCGCCGGCAAGACCGTATTGCGCTTCAAGCTCCAGGCGTTCGCACTCTCGGCGGCGATCGCGGCGCTGGCAGGTGCGCTCTACGCGCATTTCCAATCCTATATCTCGCCCGATCACTTCCAGCCGCTGATCACGATCTACATCTTCCTCGCCGTCACGGCCGGCGGCGTCGGCCGCCCGAGCGGGGCGGTGCTCGGCGCCTATAGCGTCGTGATCTTCCTGGAGGCGACGCGCTTCCTCACCGAGTGGGTGCCCGGGCTGCAGCCGGTCCAGCTTGCCGCCACGCGCGAGATGCTGATCGGCCTGGCGCTCATCCTCGTCCTGCACCTCAAGCCGCAGGGCATCCTGCCCGAGCGAATCCCGAAGGCGCCGGTCCCGCCGGCTGCCGCCTGAAACCGAAGGCCCGCCATGTCAGACGATCTCGCCATCCTCGCCGCATTGCTCAAGGAGCCGGGTCAGCCCGAGGCTGCCTTCAAGGCTTTCGAGGACATCGCCAGGCGGCTCGTCGGGCATGAGCTCTTCACCCTGCTCTATGTCGACGGGCAGGAGGTCGCGCGCATCTATTCCAACCGGCCGGACGAGTACCCGGTCTCCGGCCGCAAGACGATGGGCCCGACGCCCTGGGGCAAGCATGTGCTGGACGGCCGCCAGCCCTATCTCGGCAAGGACAAGGCCGGTATCCGCTGGGCCTTCTTCGATCATGAATTGATCGAAAGCATGGGGCTGGGTTCCGTCATCAACATCCCCGCGATCTATGACGACAAGGTCGTCGGCACGATCAACCTGCTCGCTTCTGAGCACCATTACCGCGAGGAGCATGTCGCGCCGGTCGAGCGGCTGGCGCCCATGCTGGTGCCGGCCTTCCTCGCCGCGCGCGCCGCAAACAAGGCCGCCTGATTCAATCCTCCTGAGCCTGCCCGAAGGAACATGCCCGTGGCTTCCACCCTCTTCACCAATGCCCGCATCGTCGACGGCTCGGCGCCGGAAGCGGGCGCGCCCGTCAGCGTCCTCGTCGAGGGCGGCACCATCCGGGAGGTCGGCAAGTCCGTGACCTCGGCCAAGGCCAAGGTCGTCGACCTCAAGGGCAAGACCTTGATGCCCGGCCTGATCGACGCCCATGTCCATGTCGTCGCCGGCGTCGCCGATCTCGGTGCGAATGCCCGCCTGCCGGATTCGCTCGTCACCGCCCGCTCCTTCGGCATTATGCGGGCGATGCTGATGCGCGGCTTCACCACGGTGCGCGATGTCGGCGGCGCCGATTTCGGCCTGAAGCAGGCGACGGAGGAAGGCCATTTCCCGACGCCGCGCCTCGTCATCTCCGGCAAGGCGCTGAGCCAGACCGGCGGCCATGCCGATTTCCGCGGCCGCTACGACGACCGCCCGAGCGTGATCGAGCGCCATCGGCTGGGCGCGCTCGGCCGCATCTGCGACGGCGTCGACCAGGTCCGCCGCGCCGCGCGTGAGGAGCTGAAGGGCGGCGCCGACTTCATCAAGATCATGGCCAATGGCGGCTGCGCCTCCCCGACCGACCCGATCCACTTCCTCGGCTTCTCCGTCAGCGAGCTCGAGGCCGTGGTCGAGGAAGCGCGGATGGCCGGCACCTATGTCTCGGCGCATGTCTATACGGACGACGCGATCCGCCGCTGCGTCGAGGCCGGCGTGCATTCGCTCGAGCATTGCAACCTGATCCAGGCCGAGACGGCGAAGCTCGCCGCCAGCAAGGGGGCCGTCGCCGTGCCGACGCTGGTGACCTACGACAAGCTGGTCTCGGACGGGCCGAAGCTCGGCTTCCCGCCGGATTCGGTTGCCAAGGTGGATGTCGTCCGCTCGGCCGGGATGGAGTCGCTCGCGATCATGAAGAAGGCGGGCCTCGCCATGGCCTATGGCAGCGACCTGCTCGGCGAGATGCACAAGTACCAGTCGGAGGAGTTCGTGATCCGCGGCCGCGCCCTGCCGGCGCATGAGGTCATCGCCTCGGCGACCCATGTCGCGGCGAAGCTGCTGCGGCTCGAGGGGCAGATCGGCACGGTCGCGCCCGGCGCCCATGCCGACCTGATCGTCGTCGATGGCGACCCGCTGAAGGACCTCTCGCTGCTGACCCGCCAGGGCAAGCACATGCCGCTGATCATGAAGAGTGGCGTCTTCCTCAAGCGCACGAGCCTGAATTGAGCCTGTCGTTCCATTCCTCGACGAGGCTGCTCTCCATGTTCCCCGACTTGTCGGAGCTGAAATTGTCGCCGGCTGGCGGGTTCGGCATGGACAAGCGGAAACACTCTTCTCACGATGGCAGGAGGCGCGGAAGAATTGTTCCACGCCGAGCTGGGAGGCATTGCCGATGACCATGCTGCATCTCAGGAACTTCGTCCTTCTGGAGCCGGAATTCGGCGAGCTGCGCCGAGGCTATGAACTGCTGATCGAAGGGGAGACGATCCGGGAACTCTCCGACAAGCCGCTGAAGATCGAAAAGGCCGCGGTACTGGACTGCGGGGGTCGCACGCTGATGCCCGGCCTGATCGACTCCCACGTCCATGTCTTCCTGTCGGAGGTCTATATCCGCCTGCTGGAATCCGTTCCGCTGACGCTGATGACGGCCCGCGCGGTCAGGCTGATGAAGGGCATGCTCGATCGCGGCTTTACCAGCGTCCGCGATACGGGCGGGGCCGATTGGGGCATCAAGGAGGCTGTCGAGAAGGGCGATGTCGCCGGTCCCCGCCTGTTCATCGCCGGCCAGGCGATCGGGCCGACGGGCGGCCACAGCGATCCGCGCCGGCGTACCGATTTCGGCGCGCGCTGCCATTGCTGCAATGCGATGGGCTATACGATGAACGTCTCGGACGGAGTTTCCTCGGTCCGCAAATCGGTGCGCGAGCAGATGCGGCTCGGCGCCGACCACATCAAGATCATGATGTCCGGCGGGGTCGCCTCGCCTTACGACCCGCTCGACTCGATGCAGTTCAGCGAGGATGAAGTGCGCACCGCGGTGGAGGAGGCGAAGGCCTTCGGCCGCTATGTCTGTGCCCATGCCTATACGCCCGAAGCGATCACGCGCGCGGCCAATTGCGGCGTCAGGGCGATCGAGCACGGCAATCTGATCGACGAGGCCAGTGCTGCGCTGATGGCCGAGAAGGACATGTTCCTGACGGCCAATCTGGTGGCGTATTATGCGATGAAGGAGCGTGCCGCCGATTTCGGCATGACCGGCGAGATGCTGGCCAAGAACGACCTCGTCATCGATGGCGGCCTGCGCTCCCTGGAGATCTGCAAGCGCGCCGGCGTGCCGGTGGCGTTCGGCAGCGATCTGCTCGGGCAGCTCCAGGTCGAGCAATCGCGGGAGTTCCTGCTGCGCCGGGAGGTGCTGTCGCCGATCGAGATCATTCGCTCCGCCACGACGATCGGCGCACAGCTCCTGCGCATGGAAGGCAAGCTTGGCACGCTTCGTGCCGGGGCCCTCGCCGACCTGATCCTGATCGACGGGGATCCGCTCAAGGACCTCGGCCTGTTTCAGGATCAGGGCCGCCATCTGGCGGCGATCATGAAGGGCGGCGTTTTTCACAAGAACACGCTGCACTGATCCGGATGCCGGCATGGCCGCTGCGGGCTTGAGGCGCGCGCGCAAACAGCGAGTTGGGGACGAAGGCGAATGAGCGACTGGGGCAGGGAAAGACGACGCCGGGCCGGGATTGCGGCCGGCCGCCGCCGCGGGAGGCGAGCATGAGCGCGTCCGGATCCAGCCTCGGGCGCTACGCTCTGAACGGCGCCGCCACACTCACCCTCGGCTTCATCCTGATGCCGTTGTTCTTCGTGACCTGGCTCGCCTTCTTTCGCCAGGAGATTCCCTCCTTTCCTCCCGAAGGCTATTCGCTGCGCTGGTTCGATGCGGCGATCGCCAACAAGTCGTTCCGGGAAGGCTTCGTGCTGAGCACGCAGGTCGCGGTGCTCTCGACCCTGATCGGGCTCCTGTTCGGGGTTCCGGCGAGCCTTGTGCTCGTCCGTCACCGCATCCCGCTCGGCCCCGGCATCAACACGCTGCTGCTTCTGCCGCTGGTGATGCCCGGCATCGTGCTGGGCACCTCGATCTACGTCTTCCAGATCGAGACGGAGATCGCGACAGGGTGGCCACTCCTCGGCTCGCTCGCCGGGTTGGTTGCGGCGCATTCACTGGTGGTGCTGCCTTGGGTGGTGCGGCTCGTCACCGCGAGCCTCGCCGGTTTCGACCGCAGCATCGAGGAGGCCGCCCAGAACCTTGGCGCCGGCCCCTGGACCACCTTCCGCCGGGTGACCCTCCCTGGTATCCGCCCCGGTATCGTCGCGGCGGCGCTGTTCGGCTTCGTGACCTCCTTCGGCAATCTGGAGATGAGCCTGTTCCTCGTCGGGCCGGGCCGGATCACCCTGCCGATCGCGATTCTCCAATATCTGGAATGGAAGATCGATCCGGCCGTCGCTGCGGCGTCGCTGATGCAGATCGTCCTGATCGCCGTGGCGATGATCGTCACCGACCGCTACGTCAAACTGAGCCGGGTCGTCTGATGGCACGCCTTTCGATCGATCATCTCAACAAACGCTATGGCGACCTCACCGTGGTGGACGACGTCACCATCGACGTCGCCGATGGCGAGTTCCTGGTCCTGCTCGGCCCGTCCGGCTGCGGCAAGACCACGACCCTGCGCATGATCGCCGGGTTCATGCCGCCTTCGGCGGGCTCGATTACGATCGGTGAGCGCAACGTGACTGGCTTGCCGCCGTGGAAGCGCAATTGCGGGCTGGTCTTCCAGAGCTACGCGCTCTTCCCGCATATGACAGTCGCCGAGAACGTCGCCTTCGGGCTGGAAATGCACAAGGTCTCGGCCGCCGAACGCACCCCACGCGTCGCCGAGGCGCTGCGCCTGGTGCGCCTGACCGGTTTCGATTCCCGTTATCCTCGGCAGCTTTCCGGCGGGCAGCAGCAGCGTGTGGCGCTGGCACGCGCGCTCGCCATGGAGCCGGATGTGCTCCTGCTCGACGAGCCGCTCTCTAATCTCGACGCCAAGCTCCGACAGGAGGTCCGGGTCGAGATCAGCGATCTCACCCGCAAGCTCGGCCTGACGACGATCATGGTGACGCATGATCAGGAAGAGGCGTTGACCATGGCCGATCGCCTCGTGGTCATGGAGAAGGGGCAGGTGCGCCAGATCGGCACCCAGCGCGAGCTCTACGAGAAGCCGGCCGACCGTTTCGTCGCGGGCTTCATCGGGCGCAGCGCCTTCCTGGAAGGGTCTGTTGCGGAGGCCGGCCGATTCCGCAGCGCAGGCGGACTCGACATCGCCTGCATGGCCGCCGCCGTGCCGGGGCCGGCGACGCTTGCGCTCCGGCCCGAGCGGGTCGCGGTCGGCGCCGAGAGCGAAGCCCTGCCGAACGGCTTCCAGGCGCGCGTCGAGTACGTTTCCTATCTCGGCGCCTTGCTCGAGATCGATGTCGCGCTGTCGGAGCAGGACCGCATGCTTCTGCAGATCCCGAACCGCCGCGGCATGGTGGAGCCGAAGACGGGCGACACCCTCACCATAGGCTGGGCCGCTGATGTCGGGCTCGTCTATCCGCGCGCGGTATGAGCCGCGCGTTTCCAGACATCCAATCAGGGGAGTCACAGAGATGACATTCACAATCGATCGCCGCAGCCTTCTGGCGGGTATGAGCCTGGCGGGCGGCCTTGCCGTATCGGGCCTGCCAGCACGGGCGCAATCCGGCGGCAGGGTCGTCGTCGGCACCTGGGGCGGCGACTATGCCCGCCTGCTGACCAAGAACATCGAAGACCCGCTGCTGAAGCCGAAGGGCGTCGAGGTGGTGCAGGACCAGGCCAGCGACGCGCCGCGCCGCGCCAAGATGATCGCGGAGAGGCGCCTGCCGCGCGGCACCGTCGATATTCACGGCCTCTCGGCTGCGAACATGTTCGAAATGAACGAGGCCGGCGTCGTCGAGCAGATCGACTATTCCAAGCTTCCGAACGCCAAAAGCCTGCTGCCGACCATGAAGTATCCGTATGGCGTCGGGCACATCTATTCGGGCAACGTCGTCATCTACAATCCGAAGATCATCAGCCCCGCGCCGACCGGCTTCAAGGACTGGCTTGACCCGAAATGGGGGTCGAAGATCGGCTTCATCGACATCCAATACCAGTCGATCATGATCGCCGCCTCGATGGCCGCCACCAACGGCGCCAGCATGAACGATCTCGACAAGGCCAAGGAGGTGCTGCTTGCGGTGAAGAAGGCCGGCGGGCGCGTCTATCCGACCAATGAGGCCTTCGCCCAGGCGATGAAGAACGAGGAGGTCGGCATCAGCGCGATCTGGAAGGCGCGCGTGGTGCAGTGGCAGAATGCCGGCATCCCCTGCGAGGCGATCGCGCCCATCGAGGGCATTCCGATCTACGTTTCGGGCTTCGTCATTCCGAAGAACGCTCCGAACAAGGACAACGCCTACGCCTACATGAACGCGATGCTCGAGAAGGCGCCGCAGGAGGCCTTCGCCGCCGATATGGGCTACAACGGCACCGTATCGGGGCTCGCGGTCCCTGCGGACCTGCAGAAGCGCATCGGCTTCACCCCTGAGGAGGAGAAGCGCCTCAAGGATCTCGACTACGCCTTCCTCGCCAAGAACGACGCGGCCATGAAGGAATGGTGGGACAAGGTCTTCAAGGCGTGAGGATGCGCCGCCTCGCCATTCCGATGCGAGCCGCAGGCCCGCAGCCGCTGACCACGATCGCTTCGGCATCCTGGTCGGGCTCGAAACGTCGGTCCGGCTCGCGCCTCGGGGAGGCGGCGACATTGCCTGGTTCCGTGTCGTGTTCAAGGGTTGGGGGCGCTCCGCAGGAGCGCCCCCGGAAAGAACGGGGAGGCTGTCATGAGCACCGCCGCGCCTGAGCCGGTTGCCGGCTCCCGGACCCATCTTGCCGGGCTGCTCGTTATCCCGGCGACGATCCTCGTCATGGTCGGCCTGATCGGGCCGATCGCGATCCTGTTCCGCTATTCGCTCAACCAGTTCATCCCGGGCCAGTTCATGGTCGACGGGCTGACGATCGAAAACTACGTCAAGTTCTTCACCGACCCGTATTATCTCAACGTGTTGCTGCGCACGGTGCGCGTCGCGGTGATCTGCACGCTGGCGTGCCTGATCCTCGGCTTTCCGCTGGCCTATGTGCTGGCGCGCACGCAAAGCCGCTTCAAGAACCTGCTGATCATCGCCGTGGTGCTGCCGCTCTTCGTCGGCAACGCGGTGCGCGCGGCCGGCTGGATGACAGCCTTCGGCAACAAGGGCGCCTTCAACGTCTCGCTGATGGGGCTTGGCCTGATCGACCAGCCGATCGAGATCATGTTCACGGAGACCGCGGTGCTGATCGGCATCATTGCGGTCAACCTGCCCTTCATGGTGCTGACGTTGCAGAGCGTGATCGAAGGGATTCCGCGCAATGTCGAGGAGGCGGCGTTCAGCCTCGGTGCGGCGCCGGCCGCGATGGTGCGGCGCGTGCTCTGGCCGCTGGCCATGCCCGGCGTTCTCGCTGGCACGATCCTCACCTTCATCCTCGCCATGAATGCCTATGCGACGCCGGTCCTGCTCGGCGGGCCGAAATTCCAGATGATGGGGCCGCTGGTCTACGGGCAGTTCGCCCAGCAGAACAACTGGCCCTTCGGCGGGGCTATCTCCTTCATCCTGATGACGGCGACACTGCTGCTCACGGTCGTTGCCAATCTCGTCGTCCAGCGCCGCTATCGCTGAGGCCCGACGACGGCGAGTCACGCGTTTCACTGCCGCCGATCGCGAATTCCACGCAGGATCAAGCCGGCAGCGGACATGCGGGAATCCGCTCGATTGACGCGCTGTTCCGGTCCGAAGTGAGACTGCGAGACCGTGTGTACGGTAACGACTTTGGAGGACGGAAAACTCGTGCAGCGAAGACCCGAGCTTGCCAATCGGGACATGTGACGGCAGTCTCGGATCGGCAAAGACGTTCGACAGGTTTATGCCGGAGTGCTATCTCGTCGGGCAACAGAGCATCGGAAGCTTCAAAATCATGATCATGGACGGTGGTATGGACGAGATCGCTTTGCTCGGGCGTCGCTCGGAGCTCCTCAGCCGCCGGTCGTTTCTGGTCGGCTCAGCTGTTGGTATCGGCGCGCTGGGGCTGGGCGGCTGCGCGACCTCCGACGGGATGAGCTTCGCCGAGGCGCAGAGGGTCTACGGCCCGGTGCCCGAAGAGAAATTCCCGATCCCGGCGGTCGACGTCAGCAAGGTCGATCCGAAATATTTCCGCCGGACGGTCCGCTACGACTCCAAGGAAGCACCCGGCACGATCATCGTCGATCCCGGCAATTACTACGTATACCGCATCGAGGGCGACGGAAACGCCACCCGCTATGGCGCCAATGTCGGCCGCGACGGCTTCCGCTGGAACGGCGACGCCTATGTCGGCCGCAAGTCCGAATGGGCGACCTGGACACCGCCCAGGGAGATGATCAAGCGCCAGCCCGAGGCGGCGAAATGGGCGCGCGGCATGCCGGGCGGGCTCGACAATCCGCTCGGCGCACGCACGCTCCATCTTTACCAGAACGGCGCCTACACGCTCTACACGATCTACGCCAGCAGCGATCCGGACTCGATCGGCTCCGGCGTCACGAGCGGCTGTGTCGGCCTGCTCAGCCAGGATATGATCGACCTGTATTCAAAGACGCCGGTCAAGACGAAGGTTGTCGTCCTGCCAGCCTAGGGCACCGGTGTCGCCCGGCCCGGGCGTGTCGATGCGGGCAGTGAAAAAGAGAACGGGCCCGTTCATGAGGGTCATTGCGGCTGTCGGCGGCAGGGGCCGGAGACAGCCGCTCCGGCCCTCTGCGTCGGCCAATCTGCTCTTGGTGTTGGCAAAGCGGCGTTTCAGCTCGTCGATTCCGTTCAGGCGCTCGTGGATCGATGTACGGTATGGGCTCTGAAAACAGCGTCGGCGCGTATCAGGGACGCGCCTGACTTCGCCTCTCGCCTGAATTGCGCGGGAGCTACCCGGAGGTTGATGTCGCGGCGAATGCCGTTGCTCCGGCTTTATCGTTCGCGGTGCCATGCCCCGCTGCCCAGAGCCCCGACAGCCCCCCACTCAAAGTAACTGTTTTACGGGATTCCGTTGGCCGGAATCGAACCGCTAATCGGCCAGCCAGAGGAGGGAGTCCTGCGGCAAACTCAGCACGACCTTCGCATCGGTTTCGAAAAGCTCGCGCCCTGATCTGAAGGGCATGTCGACGGCTACTTCCGTTTCGTTGACGCACACGAAATAGCGAACCGTCGAGCCGAGGAATTCGCGGGCGTTGACCACGGACGGCAGCGATACTCCGCTGTCCTGAAGGCCGTGAAGCGACAGTCTTGCGTGCTGCGGACGAAAGACCAGTTTCGCTCCGATGGGAACATGCGCATCGCCGATCGGAATTCCAATCCCGCCATCGAGCACGAATTGCCGCCCTGCGCCGGCCTCGACAACGCGGCCATCTAAAATGTTCGCCGTGCCCAGAAAGTTCGCAACGAAGAGATTCGCCGGCCGCTCGTAGAGCTCCATCGGGGTTCCGACCTGCTGGACGATGCCGTCGTTCATCACCGCGATCCGGTCGCAGATCGTGTTCGCTTCCTCCTGGTCGTGGGTGACGAAGATCGTGGTCAGCCCGAGGCGCTGCTGCATATCGCGCAGTTCGCGCCGAACCTGGACGCGCATCTTGGCGTCGAGGTTGGAGAGAGGCTCGTCGAGCAGCAGGACCTTCGGCTCGACGGCGACCGTACGGGCTACCGCGACGCGCTGCTGCTGGCCGCCGGAAAGCTGCGAAGGGCGCCTCTCGGCAAGGTGGGCCAGGCCGACGAGGCCAAGCGCCGCCTCTACGCGCCGGTCGATCTCGGTGCGCTTGATGCCGCGCTCCTCCAGCCCGAAGGCGACGTTGCGGCGCACCGTCATGTGGGGCCAGAGCGCGTAGGACTGAAAGACCATGCCGACATCGCGCTTCCAGGGCGGCAACCCGGTGATCGCCTTGCCGCCGATCCGGACCTGCCCGGTATCGGCCTGGTTGAAACCCGCTATCAGCCGCAGCAGCGTGGTCTTGCCGCAGCCGGAGGGGCCAAGGAAGGCGAAGAACTCGCCCGGTTCGATGGCGAGATTGATGCCCTTGAGGACGTGATTGGCGCCGTAGGAGAGGTTGACGTCTTCGATGTCGACGGCGACGGCGGGCGTGGTCAGGGGGGCGGTCGCGTTCATGGTCAATGGCCCATTCCCTTGGCCTTCTGGCTGCGTTCGATAATGAAATGGGAGAGAAAGGTGCAGGCGGCGACGAGAATGACGGCGATGACGCCGAGCGCCGCGCCGGGACCGCGCCCTGCGGCCGACTGCATGAAGACGTAGAGCCCGTAGGCGAGGGGCGCATCGGAGTTCGACTGCACCAGCATCAGCGTCGCCGAAAGCTCGACCGCGGCCGTCGAGAACGAGGTGACGAAGCCTGCAAGGATGCCGCCGGCCATCAGCGGCACGACGATGCGGCGCACCGTCCGGGCCTTGGTGGCGCCGAGGTTCTCCGCCGCCTCCTCGAGCGAGACCGAGATCTGCTGGAGCGCCGCATAGCAGGCCCGCAGCGCATAGGGCAGGCGCCGGATCGCCAGCGCCAGCACGATCGTGATCCAGAGCGAGGCCAATGGCGTCCCGTCCGGCAAGCTCACCCCGTAGAAGGTCCTGAGATAGCCGATGCCCAGCACGACTCCGGGAATGGCGAGCGCGGCCGTCGCCATCCAGTCGAGCCATTCACGGCCGATCAGCCTGGTGCGCAGGACGAGATAGGCGATGGCGACGCCGAGCACGATGTCGATGGCGCCGGCGAGACTGGCGTAGATCAGCGTGTTCTTGATGTAGATCGAGCTTTCACCGAAGACGCGGGCGTAATGCGCCAGCGTGAAGGCGTCGGGCAGCGGCGAGAACGACCAGATCGTCGCAAAGGAAAGCAGCAACAGGGCGAGATGCGGCGCCAGCACCAGCGCCAGGATCAGAATGACAACGCCATAGCCGAAGAACGCCTCCCAGGGCGTCATGACCCGCTTGGCGAGGCCGCCGCCGCCGCGTTGCGTGGTGGCATAGTCGCGTCCCTTGAGCGCCGCGGCCGAGAGCCACATCGCCATCACCGAGGCGATGATCAGCACGACCGATATGACGTAACCCATTGGGTCGGCAATGCCGATCGAGGTGACGCGCAGATAGGCCTGCGGCGCCAGCATGTCCTTGACGTTGAGCAGGAGCGGCGTGGCGAGGTCGTCGAAAACCTTGACGAAGACGAGCGAGGCGCCGGCGAGATAGCCCGGCATGGCAAGCGGGAAGACGATGCGGCGGAACAGGCGGAAGCCCGAGGAGCCGAGGTTCTGCGCAGCTTCCTCCATGGCGCGGTCGATGTTGCGCAGCGCGGCCGAGAGATTGATCAGGATGAACGGGAAATAATGGACCGACTGGACGAAGATGACGCCGTTCAGCCCCTCCATGAAGTCGATCTTGAAGCCGAACCAGTCGTCGAGCAGCAGGTTGATCGAGCCGTTGCGACCAAAGAAGAGCTGCATGGCGACCGCGCCGACGAAGGGCGGCATGATCAGTGGCAGGAAGCCGAGCGTCTGGACGACGGCCGCACCGCGAAAGACAAAGCGCGTGGTCAGATAGGCCAACGGCAGGGCGAAGACCGAGGCCCAGACCACCGACATCGCCGAAACATAGAAGGAGTTCCACAGCGAGCGCATGAAGAGCTCGGTGCGGACAAAGTCGTAGAAATTGACCAGCGTGAAGGTCGAGGTACCCTTCTCGGTGAAGGCGACATAGATCACCGTCGCCACCGGCAGCGCCAGGAACGCCAGGAGGAAGGCGGCGATCGCCAGCGCCAGCGCGATCTGGCCGGGCGTGCCGGCGATGCGACGGGGGCGGTGAGCCGAGGTCGGGATGGCGGTCATGGGTGTGTGGCCGGGTGTCATCCCGCACGCGCTGCGGCACTCAGGTGCCGCTGCGCAGATGCGGGATCGTCTTCAGGAAAAGGCGCCTGCTCGTCGCGCGGTCCCATGTCTGCGCCGCAGCGTCTCAGGCTGCAGCGCAGACACGGGATGACACGCGCGAGCTTACTTCGCCGCCTTGAGGGCCTCTTCCGCCTTGGCCTTCGCCTTGGCGTAATTGTCCCGGGCGAAGCTCGCCCACTGGCTCTCCACCTCGGCCTGGCGGGCGCCTTTTTCCTTGCCGCCGGTGAAGGCGCCGCGCAGCTCCGCGCTCGCGGCCTGCGCTTCCATCACCGGCATGGCGGCGAGCAGCACGCGTGCCTCCTCGGCGAGCGCCTTGGCCTTGTCGTTGGGCTTCTTGGCCAGCGCCGCGTCGACCTCGTGCAGCACCTTGTTGACGCCTTTCAGCGCATCGAGCTGGAAGGAGATCAGCTGGTCGAACAGCGTGTCGACCACCGCCGTGCGGGCTTCCGACTTGTCGACATCGAAGCCGATCATCTTCTGGAAGCGCGGATCGGTGAAGGGGTTGGGATAGTCCGCGCCGGCCCTGGCATAGACCGCCGGGTTCACCGGCAGGCGGCGGATGCCGGGCTCGAGCAGCACCTCCTGTCCGGCCGGCGAGAGCAGGAATTCGACGAAGGCCTCGGCTGCTGCCTTGTTCGGCGGATTGGCGACGATGCCGACATTGGCGGGAACCACGGTCGTCACGGTCGGATAGACGAACTTGACCGGGAAGCCTGAAGCCTGCGCGGAGAAGGCGAAGAAATCGATCACGATGCCGACGCCGACCTGGCCCGAATTCACCTGCTCGGGCACGCCGAAGGAGCGTTCGTTGATCGCGCGGAAATTGCCCGCCATCTCCTTGATGGTGCGCCAGCCCTTGTCCCAGCCCTCACCCTGCAGAATGGTCTCGATCGTCAGATGCGTCGTTCCCGAGCGGGAGGGCGCCGCGATCGCGACATGGTCGTAGAAGACGGGCTTGGCGAGATCCTGCCAGTCCTTGGGGTCGGGCAGCTTGTTGGCCTTGGCGTAGCGTTCGTTCCACATGATGCCATAGCCGGACGCCGCGAAACCGAAATAGAAGCCTGCCGGATCGTTGATCGGATAGGAGCCGATCTTGTCGGGAATGCCGGTCGCCTTGGGTTTGTAGGCGGAGAGCAGGTTCTTGCCCTTCAGCACCTCGAAGGCATCGGGCGCCGAGGCCCAGAACAGGTCGACCTGGTTGTTGGCCTTGGTCTCCTCGAGATATTTGACGCCCGCATTGGTGTTGCGATTCTGGACTTCGAGCGAAACGCCCGGAACGGCCTTTTCGAACGCCTTCTTGATCGGATCGGTGACGTCCTTGGAGAAGGAGGTGACGACCGTGACCTTTCCGGACGGCGATTGTGCCGCCGCGCCCGAGGCGGCAACGGCTAGGCCAACTGCGGTCGCAAGCGCGACCCTGCGGGTAAACATCCTGGTCCTCTCCCTGTGATTGAGCTCGGCGCGCACAAGGCGCGCCGACGAGCTGCTGTTTCGCAGCCTTCTGTCATGAAGCTGTCATAGAACCTCGCCGGCTGTCACCCTCGCAATTGGAAGAAATCGTCCAAGCCGGAACCAGGGGCACGATCCGACGATCGGCAGGCATGCCAGCAGCCGATCGGACTCAGCTTCCGGGCGCTGAAGGAGGTCAGTCTGACCGTCGCCAAGGCGAGAAGTTCGTCGTCTGCGGGCCTTCGGGCTCAGGCAAGTCGACGATGATCCGCTGCATCAACGGGCTGGAGGGCCATGACAGCGGCCACATCACCGTCAACGGCACTTTGCTCGCGGATGAGCGCAGCGCCATCGCCGTGCGCCGTGAGGTCGGCATGGTGTTCGAGAGCTTGAACCTCTTTCCACATCTGACGGTGGTGAAGAATTCGCCGCCGCCGGCGACCGCCAACTGCATGAACGGGCGCTGGAAAAGCTTGCATAGGTGAGCGGCGTTCGCCGCTGCCCACCCGCTTCGTTTCGACAGCTCACCGCGGCTATCGGAGGCCCCGAGCGTTAACTCGCGCGGCGCGCCGCTTCGTCGAGCGTCGCCTCGATGCCGTCGCGATAAAGACTGGCGAGCCAATATCCCACCGCATCGACGAGACGTGGATCATTCCGCAGTTCGCCGAAGAGCGAGTTTATCGACAGCAGCGGTCTCGGATCGGCATCACCCTCCAAGGCCTTCTCGCGCAAAAGCACGGCGAGAGGATGCGTCACCACAAGCGGGGCGCCTCTCTCGTCCACGCCGCGCACGCGCCGCAGCCAGGCTGCCAGCGCGAGCGCGAGAAAAGTGACGTCGCCGCCAGTCTTCAGCCGATCCCGGATAGGGTCGACGAGCACGTTGATGGGCGCGTCGGAGTTGACGCGCTGCACCGTGTCCCGGATCGCCGAATTGGCAAAGCGCTCGATCAGCCGGGCCTTGTATGCGGCGATGTCGACGCCGGGAATCGCAGGGAGCGTCGGCCCGGTCTCCCGGTCCATCAGCGCCCTCATCACCGCCTGAATCCGCGCGTCGGCCATGGATTCGTCGATCGTGACATAGCCCGCGAGCTGGCCGAGGCCGGAAACCGCGAGATGGCTGCCGTTGAGCAGCCGCAGCTTCATGAATTCGTAGGGCGCGACGTCCTCGACGAACTGCGCTCCGACATCCTCCCAGCTTGGCCGGCCCTGCGGGAAGCGGTCCTCGATGACCCATTGGCTGAAGGTTTCGGAAACGACGGGCCAGCGGTCGATGAGCCCATGGCGCGAGGCCAGCCCATCGATATCGGCTTGCGCCGTCACCGGAGTGATGCGGTCCACCATGGTCGACGGAAAGCTCACGGCGCTTTCGATCCAGGAAGAAAGCGCATCGTTCCTGAGGCTCGCCAAGTCGAGAACGGCCTGGCGCAGCACCTCGCCATTGTGCTGGATGTTGTCGCAGGACAGAACGGTTGGAGGCGGCAGGGCGCGCTCCCGTCGCCGGCGCAGCATCTCGACGATGACGCCGATCGCGCTTCGCGGGCGTTCCGGTGCGGCAAGATCCGCGCGGATCAGGCGATGCTCGGGATCGAGGCGCTTGGTTGCCGCATTGAGGCAGTAGCCGTTCTCCGTGACGGTCAGGCTGACGATCCGGATTGCAGGGTCGTCGAGCGCCGCCAGGAGTGGTTCGCTGGACTCGGTCGCATCCGCCACGCCTGCGAGCGAGCCGATGATCCGGGCGCGCTCCTGTGTGCCCTCGCGCTCGATCAGCGTGTAGAGCCCATCCTGGGGCACGAGGCTTTCGACCATACGCCGGTCGTTGGGCATGAGCACCGCGCCGAGAATGCCCCAGCCTAGCGCCTGGTCATCACGCTCCATCAGTTCATGGCTGTAGCGCGCCATGTGGGCGCGATGAAAGCCGCCGAGGCCTATATGCACGATGCCGGGCCGAACCCGGGACGGATCGAAACCCGGCGCTTCGACCGATGACGGTAGATCCGCAAGGGAGCGGCGATTCAAAACTGTCGGTGCCATCGTGAGCCTGTCAGCCGATCGGTAGGGTGAGGTTTGGGCCGGAATCCGGCGATGAAGAACGACGGGGTCAGGATTGCGCCGTAGCACCCGCGCTGGTTTCCCGGAACGATGAGATCGTTCCCGACGTCATTTCTTCGAGTCTCGGCGGAGCGGAACCTCGCCGTGAGCAGGTGATCGCAGAGGCCGCGACGGCAAATGCGACCACGTCTGCTAGCGTCGCATCGCTCATGCCTGAAACCGCATGCGGGGATAAATGGCCGAGCTGGTCAAGGCGGGCCAGAAGTGCGGCATGAAAGCTGTCGCCGGCTCCGACGGTATCGACGGCATCGATCGTCACACCAGCTACTGCGAGCGGTGACCGGCCGGGGCGTAGCGCCATGGCTCCATTCGCCCCGCGCGTCACCACGCACAGCTTCACGCCCTGCCGGAACCACGCTTCCGCCAGCTCTTGATGAGCTATCCCCGGAAACGCAGCGGCGAGATCCTCCTCGCTCGCCTTGATGATCGTCGCGAAAGGCAGGAACTTCGCAAACTGCTCGCGCCAGAGCGCAAGATCGGGCGTCACGGTGGGTCGCAGATTCGGATCGATCGAGATGAGGCGCTTGCCGGCTTCCCGGCGCGCCAAAGCAAGATGCGAGGACGCGACCGGTTCGACCGCGAGCGTATAGGAGCCGAAGACGATCGCGGCCACGTCCGGGCCGAGCGCTCCCGGCAGGTCCTCGACGCGGATCTGCCGATCGGCCTTGTTCTCACCGTGGAATGCATAGGCCGGATGACCCGCCGCATCGAGCGCGACCACGCTTATGGTGGTCAGCTGATCGGAGCTGACGACATGGTCGAGATCGACATGCTCGGCCGAGAGGCGGGCTCGGATCGCATCGCCAAAGGCATCGGAGGATATCCCGCCGAGGAACGACGCGCGCGCACCCAGCCGCGCCAGACCGATCGCGACATTGAAGGGCGAGCCGCCGAGAACGGCTTCGGTTGCAAGTCCCTCCGGGCCAGTTTGGACGAACAGATCGACGAGGGCCTCGCCGCATACCAAAATCGTCATGTCTCGAGCCTCGTGGGAAATCTGCCGGCAGCGCCACCGATCACGGCGCGGGGTGGCATGGCGCACCCAACCATGCAGGGCGATGCGAGTACAGGTGCTGTGTCGAGGGGCAAAGCGTCACCCCAGCTCCGACAGGACGAATTCCGCCGTCCTGGAATCGGTGACGAGCGTCGTCGCGGCCTTGGCCTTGACGCAGGCGAGGACGGCCTGGGCGCGCGCGCTGCCGCCGACCGCGACCCGGTCCGCGACGGCGCTGAAATCGTCGAAGGGGATCGTGAGGCATCTGTCGGACAGTGATTGGCAAATGCGTCGTCCGCGGGCATCGAAAAGATGCCCCAGGATTTCCGCGATAGCGCCGGCATCCGCCGCCTTGTCGCGGCTCTTCTGATCCAGGCTTTCGAACAGGCCCGAACCGCCTTCCTTCCAGGCGCCGACCGAGAAGAGCACGCGCGTCAGCTTGGGAAACTGGGCGACGCTATCGGCGATGCCGATCTGCTCGCGCAGGGAAGCGACGAGCGCCGCGTCTGTCTACAAGACGGCCTTCACGCTGGGCTCGATCGGTCTTTCCGCAGCTGCGGCCGTCATACTGGTGCTCATCATCACCGCTCTCTCGGCCCTTATGGTGACGACCGGTCGCAGGGGCCAACCGACATGATGCCGGCTCGCTTGCGAGACTATGTTTGGCTGGCGCTGGCCTGCGTCTTCGCGGCTTTCCCCGTCCTCTACATGCTGGTGACGTCGTTCAAGACGCGGGCGATGCTGTATGAGCCGGCGCGCTTCATCTTCAGCCCGACGCTCGAGAACTACCGGGCCGCGATCATCAATCATGGCCTGTATGGCTACATCGTCGACAGCCTGATCGTGTCGCTCTGCAATGTCGCGGTGTGCCTGACGCTGGGCACGGCGGCAGCCTACGCGATTCACAAGTTCAGCTTCCCGCGCAAGGAAGCCGTCGTTTTCGCCATCCTCTCGTCGCGGATATTCCCTTCGATCGCATTGGTTCTGCCGTTCTACGTCATCGGCCTGACCTTCGAGATGCTCGACACCTACGCGATCCTCATCGTCACCTTCATGGTCTTCAACCTGCCCTTCGTCGTGCTGATGATGCGCAGTTACCTGGCCGCGCTGGCGCCGGAGGTCGAGGAGGCGGCGATGCTCGATGGATGCAGCCGTCTCGGGGTGCTCGTCAGGATCGTGCTGCCACAGGTGCGCATGGGATTGTTCGCCACGGCGATCATGTGTTTCCTCGCCGCCTGGAACGAGTTCACCTACGCCCTGTTCCTGAGCTCCTCCAAGGTCAACATGGTCTCGACCGCGGTCGTCTTCTTCAAGACCGAGCGGGGAATCCTGTGGGGCGAGGTCTCCGCTCTCGGCGTCGTCGCCGTGCTCCCCGTCATCGTCCTCTGTTTCGTCGCCCAGAAATATCTCGTCAAAGGCATGTCGTGACCATCCATCATTCGAGCCGCGCCACCAGTCATCTCGACTTCGTCGAGCGCCTATTCCGCGAATACGACGACATCACCCTGCCGCTCCATGGCAGGTTGAGTGCGCAGGACAAGAGCGACGGCTCGGCTGTGACCGAAGCGGACCAGGCTGCGTCCACGCATGTTCTCAAGCGTCTGGTGGCCCACACCCCCGACATCGGAGTGATATCGGAAGAGGAGGCGGAGTCGTATCTGCCCGGCGCCAGCCGCCAATGGGCGATCGACCCTCTCGACGGCACGGCGTCGTTCGCTCGGGGCTTGCCGGTCTGGGGGCTCGGCATGGGCTTGATCGACGGCACGGAACCCGTCAGCGGGTATCTGCATTTTCCCATCCCGCGCCAGAGCTTCGTCTTCGAGGGCGGCAAGGCTCTCCTCAACGGCGAGCCGATGCCGGTCCGCCCGGCATCGGTCGCGGCCGATACCCGCAACATCATGATCACCTCGATCCACGACGCGATCGATGTCCGCCGGGTTGAAGGCTACCGCCTGCATAACCTCGGTTCCAATCTCTACCACCTGATGATGCTGGCGGCGGGTCGCTGCGATGCCATCATCACCGGCCCATGCTATCTGTGGGATCTCGCTCCTGCCCTTCCGTTCACCAGGGCGCTCGGCCATGTGGAACGCTATCTCGATGGTTCCGCCCTGGAGCTCTCCGATCTTCTCAAGCCGGATTACGGCTTTCCGACGCGCCAGCCCATGCTGGTGGGCCCAGCCTCAGTCGTTGACGAACTGATATCCCGATTGAGTTGAGGCTGCCCGGTCAACACCTGATCGGAGAGCGAACTGACCTGGCGAGGCTGCTCGGAGCGCATGGTCGAGCCCGACGATGTGGCGTGGAGAGCAGGCAGCTGGTATTTTGCAATTGAGATCGCGGTGGTGGTTCAGGCCCCCGCAACCGCTGAGTGTGAAAGCCCCGTCCGCTTCGCAGGCGGGGCTTTTGCGTAAGACGCCGCCCTCTCGAATGACGCGCGTCGCCGGAACGGCCTGTCAAAAGACACAGCCTCGGGGGAGGAGCCGGCGCATACTGCTGGCGCAGTTGTCTCCACAGCCTATTTGGACATGACCGCTCGCGGCACACATTGATGCCGCCAGGCGGAGACACATCGCCATGAAATTGGGACATGGAATCTTGATTACGCGCGACGGTCGCGAGCTCCCGCTCCGCTACCAGTTCGGCAACGCGTACGACGATACTCGCACCGGGTATTTGCTTTGCGATACGTCAGGGCTCGATCCGGCCGCCCTGATGACTTGCGTCAGGATTATCTGCGAAGACGGAACAGCCATTGTGGCTGCGGTCACCCACTCGAGTGACCGCTATCTGGCAGTCACAGGCCGCGTGTCGGAGGCCTCGATCTAGTGCCCATCGAGGGTCAGCTTCGCGATATAGATTTCTGCGCCCTGTGCGTTCAGGACCGTTACCGAAATGGCCATATGGTCGCCATTCGGAAGTTTCTCCGTGGTCATTGCGGATAGTAGCTCTTTGGCCGCATTTGTCGCGGCCTTGTCGTCGGGCAGATCAATACCTTCATCGTCGATGTCTGCTTTCTCGCCATCGCGAGTGTGGAAGAAATAACGAGCCATCACCGCAGAATGCGGTGCGCTCCCAAGTGTTCCGCAATCCGCAGCATTAAGCCCGGTTTTCTCGCAAATGGAGATAACCCAGTTTCAAATTTCACGCTGTCCCAATTAGGCTATCGCGGGGGATGGGAGCATAACTATCGCGGCTGGCGGGCCAAAAGGGAGGAATGGCCATGCACGCGGTCGTAAGAACCTATTCCGGCAAGGGAGCGAAAGAGCTTTTCGACGTGCTAGAGAAGCGGAAGACGGACGTTGAGAGCCTCATCCGGTCGGTGAAGGGATTTGTGAGTTACTCGCTCATCCACACTGGAGATGGCGGCATTTCCGTCACGGTCTGCAGTGACAAGGCCGGCACGGATGAAAGCCTACAGAAAGCGCGAGACTGGATAAAGGAGAACGCGTCCAACATCGGTGTTGGTGCCCCCGCAGTCGCGGAGGGCGCAATCGTGCTTCAATTGAAGTAGCGCCACTAGCCGCTCAGTCCGAGAGGCCGCCTCAGTTGGCGGCCTCATCTTCTGTTGAATAGCTTTGCAGTCGTTCCAACTCCTGCCATCCGCTGTGGCCGCCTCGGGGGCGCGGACGGGCGCGATCATTGGCTTTGCGAGTTTGGGGTTGGCTGCTTGGCGCCCGGGACGGAATCACATCTTCGGATCGATCGTGTCCGCTAAGGCGTCTTTTTTCGCCTGCGGAAGCAAGGTCATCAGGAGAATAAACGCGGATAGTCCAAAGCAGACGCTATTCGTGACGATGAGCGGCCACTCGCCCAGGCCAAGGCCATATGCTGTCCAAAGGGCAAAACCTGTCACCGTCAGGCTGTAGGTCACGGGCGAAATGGAAGCTGTGTCGCGGCTGCGGACGATGCGCCAGGCTTGAGGCACAAAGCTGATCATCGAACACAAAGCGGCCAGGGAGCCTATGGCGACTATCCAGTTCATTGGCCCTCGCGATGATTTCGGTCTCTGATGCAGTGACGCCGAGCGGAACAATCCTTGCGATCGAGCCCCGCGCGGAGGCTGAACCTGGACCTCAGGTGTTCCCTAACTGCGCAAGCCGTCCGATCCGCCTAAGTCGTCATCAAGAACGGGCATGGATAAATAACGGAAGGGGCCTCCAGACGATAATCCGGAGGCCCTCTCGCGACGTGTCAGTGGGCGACGTCAGTCGACCGGGAATTGGGCGCGCCCATTAGGGGATGCAGGCCTGTTATAGGGGGCAGCGTTTTCGTCGAAGCTCGTCCAGCCTTCTTCTCGGTAGCTTGCAAGGCGCGTATCGCGATCGATCGGCGTGGCGTTGTCCATGATGGCCTCGACGGTCGCCGCGTGCTCGTCCGGAGCCTTCACGGATACCACGGTTCCGCCGCGGCGGACCGTTTCGGCATGATAGTTCGCTTCGTCCTCGTCGACGCCCGCTGAGGTCAGGGAGCCGACGAGACCCCCGGCAGCCGCGCCGGCGACAGCGCCGGCCGCCGCGGCGGCAAGCCAGCCCGCAGCCACGACCGGACCGATACCGGGGATGGCCAGGATGCCAAGACCGGCTAGCAGGCCGGCCGTACCACCGACGCCTGCACCGATGCCGGCGCCTTCGGCCGCATTGCTTTCCTTGACGCGTTCATCCTTGCCGATGACGCTGATGCTGGAATCCGAGATGCCTGACGCTTCGAGGTTTTCGACCACGGCGGCGGCGATCTCATAGGTGTCGTAAGAACGGGTGATTGTACGGGTCATAAACGTCTCCAGAAAATCCTGAGGGGAGAAATTTGATCAATGGCGGACGATGTTGCCGCGGTAATCGACGGAGACGTCGACTTTCGCGCCGGCATTCATGGCGGTGCCTTTCCAGACACCGTTCTCGTCCTTCTTCAGCCCCGTTACGTCCGAATAACCGTTGGCTTCGAGGCGGCTCTTGGCTTGCCCCTCGGTGAAACTGTTCGCCCCTGGCAGCGGGGCATTCGCGTCCACCGGAGAGTTAGGCGTCGGCGCGGTCGTGGACGTCTGGGCCACGGCGCCAAAAGAAATCGCCGAAGCGATCATCGTAACGAACAGCAGCTTTTTCATTTTACTATCCCGATATCTGCATAATATTTTGTGGATTATGAGATAAACTTCTCAGTCGGGATATGGTTCCACAAATAATACTTCATGATTTCGGAGTGGGCGAGCGGTCGGAGCGTCTTGCCAGCGCTGTTCCAGGGTATGTGGCACAGCCGCTGTCCCGGGGGCCTGCTCAAGGCCGGCAATCGCCTGAAACCGAACGATCCCGGCCTGCCCTGCGTGAGCTGCGTCCGCGGCGCGCAGCCATCCCGCACCGCCTCGGGCTTTATCGCTTCGACCGCTCGCCTACGGGACTTGGGCGTACGTCACCGGTCCTATCGGGCGAGATAGCGGTCGCCCGTGGCGATGATCGCCCAGTCCCGTTCGATCAAGCCGTCGAACAGCTCGCCGAGATAGACGGCCTGATGGGGCGGTGGAAACTACCGACGTCGAGATGGACGATTCCGGCCGTCAAATCCCGCGGCTGGTCGCGCGGACGGCGATCGACGTCCCGACCTCGCCCGGCCGGGCACGCGACACTGCGACGGTCACGGCCTCATCTCGCCTTGGCGGCCAGCAATTGCAAAGCGAGATCGGGGCGATCGCTGGTGATCTGCGAGACCGGCTGGCCAAGCCAATGATCGAGTTCGGCCACTGTGTTGGGCACCCAGACGCCGAGCTTGTCGCGCCCGACGATGTCGAGGGCGCGATCGAGAGCGAGGCGCAGCATCGATTGGTCGACCGCGATGATGCAGCCGAGATCGACGAAGCGTCGCAGCGTCGCATCGATCCCGCCGAAAGCCTCGCAGGAGCGGCGGTCGACCGAGGCGAGGCGGCGCATGCCGGGCGCCTTGGCACGGATTTCCTCGATCACCTCCGGCACGAAGCAGGTCAGCACCACGCGCGACGCCAGCTTGCGCGCTTCGACCAGGGCGATGACCTTGTCCAGCAGGCCCGGATAGGGATTGCCGAAGGCATCCATCTTCATCTCGATTTCCAGCTCGATGCCCGTCGGGGCGAAGACATCGAGCACGGCGGCGAGCGTCGGGATCGTCTCGCCCAGCGTGTCGTTGAGCCGGACCTTGCCCAGCGCGGCGCTGGAGAGCTGCCCGACCGGGCCCTTGTGGTCGGTTGTGCGGTCGAGCAGCGGGTCATGGATGACCATGATCTCGCCATCGCTCGACAGGTGCACGTCGAGCTCGACCGCGTCGACCTTCAGGCCGCAGACGTTGCGGAAGCCGCCGAGGCTGTTCTCCGCCCAGATGTTGCGCGCGCCGCGATGTCCGATGATCCGCATGATGGAAGCCCTGTTCGTATGTCTTGGTCGTTATTTGCCGCTGTCGACCAGCCCCTTCACGAACCAACGCTGAAGGAGAAGGATGACGATGGCGGGCGGCAGCATGGTCAGGAGCGAGGCGTTCATCAGCAGATGCCAGGAGGGCAGCCCATCGGCCTGGGGCAGAAGCTTCTTCAGGCCGATCACGGCCGTCGTCATGCCCTGCTCGGTCGTCATCAGCAGCGGCCAGAGATACTGGTTCCAGCCCATCAGGAAGAGAATGATCGCCAGCGCGACGATGTTGGAGCGCGACAGCGGCAGCAGGATCAGGCGGAAGAATTGCCAGGGGCTGGCGCCGTCGATGCGCGCCGCCTCGCAGAGCTCATCGGGCACGGTGAGGAAGAACTGGCGGAAAAGGAATGTCGCCGTCGCGGAGGCGATCAGCGGCAGGATGAGGCCGGGATAGGTGTTGACCAGGTTCCAGTCGAGATCGACCAGCGTCTGCACGCCGAGCCAGGAACCGAGGATATTGAGCGGCAGGGCGACATTTGCTGCCGACTCATAGGTCGGCACGATGCGCACCTCGATCGGCAGCATCAGCGACATGAAGATCAGCCAGAAGGCCGTCATCCGGAAGGGGAAGCGGAAATAGGTCACGGCGAAGGCCGCGATCACGGAGATCGACAGCTTCCCGATCGTGATGCCGCAGGCGACGATGAAGGAGTTGAGCAGCAGCCGGCCGAAATTGGCACTTCTGCGCACGGTCTGCAGGTTCACGAAGAACTGGTCGCCGGGGAGCCAGGACATCGGCACCCGCATGATTTCCTGCTGGGAGAGCGTGCCGGTGACGAAGACGAAATAGATCGGCAGGCAGACGAGCGCGGCGCCCGCCAGCAGGATGAGATGGCAGACGACATCGAGGACGGGGGTGCGCTCGTTCATGCCCGGTCCCTCAGACGCTGTAGTTCACGCGCCGCTCGATGAAGCGGAACTGGGCGAAGGTGAGGAAGAGCGCGAGCGCCATCAGCACCACGGATTGCGCGGCGGAGGAGCCGAGATCGAGCGTGACGAAGCCGTCCTGATAGACCTTGTAGGCGAGGATCGAGGTGGCGCCCGCAGGCCCGCCGCGGGTCGTCGCGTCGACGATGGCGAAGGTTTCGAACAGCCCGTAGACGAAGTTGATGACGATGAGGAAGAACAAGGTCGGCGCGATCATCGGCAGCGAGATACGCAGGAAGCGCTGGATCGGCCCGGCCCCGTCCAGATAGGCGGACTCCAGAATGGAGTGCGGAACGGAGAGCAGTGCGGCAACCAGGAAGATGTAGTTGTAGCAGATGTGCTTCCACGATGCGGCCATGACGATCAGCGCCAGCGCGTGCGACGAGTTGCGGTTGGGATCCCAGTCTAAGCCAAGCCCCTGCAGCATATGGGCGACCGGCCCGACGCGCGGGTTGAACAGGAAGGCCAGCATGATGCCGGCGATGGCGGGCGCAATCGCATAGGGCAGCAGCAGCACGGTCCGGTACGCGCCTCGGCCGCGCAGGATGTGGTTCGTGGCGAAGGCGAGCAGCAGCGCCGTCGACAGCGTCAGCACGTTCTGCGCGATGGTGAACAGCACCGTCACCTGCACCGACGACCAGTAGACGCCGCTGCGGAACAGCCGTTCGAAGTTCTGGAAGCCGACCCATTGCGTCGTGGCGCCGAAGGGGTCGGTGAGCTGGAACGCCTGGATCAGCGCCCGGATCGACGGGATGAAGAAGAAGAGCAGCAGGACGAAGAGCTGCGGTGCCAACAGCCAGAACGGCAGGCGCCAGTCCTTGAAATGGGCCCGCTTCAGCCCGCTCTCCGCCCGTCCGTCATCGGCCGGTTTTGCCGAAAGGCGCCGGAACGGCCAGCGCAGGCCCATTCCGCCGCCGCCGGCCACCACGGGGAGTTCCGCCGCGTTACTTCTTGCCCGCATTGAGCTGCTCGTAGCGGCGCAGCGCTTCGTTGCCACGGGAGACCGCGTCATCGAGCGCCTGTTGCGCCGGCTTGCGGCCGAGGAAGGCGGCCGAGACCTCATCCATGATCGCGACGTTGATCTGGTTGCTGTTGCCGATGCGGAAGCCCAGCGAATTGTCGCTCGGCGTGCCGCGCATCAGCTGCAGCACCGCGATCTCGCGCGTCGGGTTCTTGGCATAGTAGCCCTGCGCCTTGGCGGCCTCATAGGCGGCGGTCGTCACGGGGACGTAGCCGGTCGCCTGATGCCACCAGACCTGTGTGTCGGTCTGTGCGAGGAAATCGTAGAAGGCGGCGATCGCCTTGTACTTCTCCGGCGTATGGCCCTTGAGGGTCCATAGCGCAGCGCCGCCGATGACGCTGTTCTTGGGCGTGACGCCCTGCTCGTAGGGCAGCTCGGCTGCGCTCCAGTCGAACTTCGCGGCGGCGACGACGGCGGCGTGCGAGGCCGTCGAGGCGATGATCGTCGAGCATTCGCCCGAGGTGAAGAGCTGGATCGGGATGATGCCCTGGCCGGCGATCTGCATCACGCCGGAGGTGATCAGCCGCTTCATCCGCTCGACCTGTCCGACGAGCTTGCCCTTGTTGAAGACGAAGCTGGTGTCGAGACCGTCCATCCCGTTGCGCTTGGTGGCGTAGGGGATGTCGTTCACGGCGCTGTAGTTCTCGAGGAAGCTCCACTCGTAGTCGCCGGGGAGCACCATCGCGCATTTCGAGACGCCCTTGGCTTTGATCGCATCGAGCTGGGGCTCGAGCTCCTGCCAGGTCGCGCCGGGCTTGTCGAAGCCGGCGGCTTTGAAATGGTCGCGGTTGTAGAACAGGATCGGCGTCGAGGAGTTGAACGGCATCGCCTGCAGCTTGCCGTCGATGGCGTAGTAGCTGACGACCGGCGCAATGAATTTCGAGGTGTCGACCGGATGGCCCTGCTGCGCCATCAGCTCGCTGGTCGAGACGATCGCGCCGGAATTGACCATGGTCAGGAACGAGCGCTCGTTCGACTGCACGATCTCTGGCTGGCGCTTGGCGCGGTAGGCGGCGATCGTGCCGTTCAGGACCTCGTCATAGGTGCCCTTGCCGATCGCCTTGACCACGTAGTCCTTCTGCGAGTCGTTGAACTTCTTGACCAGCTCGTCGACGCGGTCGCCGAGCGCGCCGCTCATCGCATGCCAGAATTCGATCTCGGTCGCAGCCTGGGCGGAGGACAGCCCCGCCAGGAGCAATGCGCCGGCGCCGGCGAGCGCACCAAATAAAGGTCGCATTCAAAACCTCCCTCGTGAATTTATATGAGCATATGCTCTTGCTTGAAGCATATGCTCGCACACTGGCTTCTTATGTCAACCGTCGGTGACGAACGGATGACAGGCGCCGTGTCGGTGCTTTCAAGAGGAGGCGCGGCTTGCGGGCGCGGAGCGGATCAGTTGGCGAGAAGCGCGCGGGCGGTTTCTTCGTCGGTGATCAGGCCGTTGATGATTCGGCCCTTCAAGGCGGCGCGCAGAGGCGCCACCTTCGCGGCGCCCTGGGCGATGCAGATGCGCAGCCGGTCGCTCCCCGGCTCCGGCGGCACGCTGGTCACGCGCCGGTTGGTGCCGCCGTCGATGATCCGGCCCTCGACATCGAAGACCCAGCCCGTCACCTCGCCGACGCCGCCCAGGCGAACGAGTTCGAGCAGCTCGCTGCGCGTCATGAAGCCGTCGCGGTAGAGCACGGCGTCGTCGCCGATCTGGCTGATGCCCATCAGCCAGAGGTCGGCCTCGCCGGCGATGGCGCGGATGCGCCGTATCGACTCGATCTCGATCAGCTGCGCCCGTTCCTCTGGGCTCGAGACGTAGAGCGGCAGCGGCATCGGAAAATGCTGAGCCTTGGTGATCTCGGCCAGCTTCACCAAGGTGTCGAACGGGCTTGCCGAGCCGTCCGGGGAGATGGTTCCGACGAGCGAGACGAGCCGGTGCAGGGGGCAGGACATCGGCGAGACGCGCTCGATGCTGGCCCGCATCGAGCGGCCCGTGCCGAGCGCCATCACCAGCGATTTGCGCGAGCGCAGCCAGCGTTCGATCAAGACGCCGCCGAGCGCGGCAACGCCCGCGGCCGCCGTTTCTCCCGATCCGTCGGATGGGGCGATGTCGCAATGCTGCAGCTCGAAACGATCACGCAGGCGCGCGGCAAGCTCCATGCAATCGGCAATCGGATGGTTCATCCGGAAGCTGATGAGCCCTTCGCTGCGGCAGAGCGAGACGAGGCGCTGCGCGGCCGGGCGCGAGATGTTCAGGATCTGGGCGATATCGTCCTGCGTGCGGCCGGCAATGTAATAGAGCCAGCCGGCGCGGGCAGCGTCGTCGAGGCGGGCGTTGTCGCTGTCGGCCATGGGTTCAGCCGGCTGCTGCGGGGATGGCGAGCTCACGCCATGAGCCGAGCAATCTGTCGGCGCCTGCATCGAGCAGCGCGCGTCTTTGATCCAGGACGGCGAAATGGCTGCCCGCCGTCAGCCCGAAAGCGGCCATTCCGGCCGCCTTGGCCGCCAGCACGCCGCTGACGCTGTCCTCGATCACCAGGCAGCGCTCAGGAGCAACGCCGCGTTCTCGCGCCGCGAGCAGGAACAGGTCGGGTGCCGGCTTGCCGTTTGCGACACGCGTGGTGCTGAAGATCCGTCCCTCGAACAGGTCCCATAGCTCGGCCTTGCGCAGGCAGTGCTCGATGCGCTCCTCGTCGCTGGAAGAGGCGACGCAGTAATCGGCGTCGAAGGCCTCCACAGCCTCGCGCACGCCTTCGACAGGTTTCAGCGTAGCGCTGAAGGCGGAGAAGAGGCGCGCGCGCCAGTCCCGCTTGAAGCTCTCCGGGGCCGGGCGGCCGGTCATTCGTTCATAGTCCTCGATGACGGCGCTCGCGGGACGCCCGAGATAGCGCCGCATCACCCCTTCGAGATCATAATCCGGATCCAGCGGAGAGAGAATGTCGACCAGGGTGCGGCAGCTGATCGTCTCGCTGTCGACGAGGACGCCGTCGCAATCGAGAATGATGAGGTCGAAATGGGGAAGCGGATGCATGAGACATAGACAACCGTGAACGGATGCTCAAATCAAGAGCATCCGCTCGATTTCCTGTCAAATGCCGAGGCCGGGACCTACTGCAGTTCGCGGCTGAAGGCGGCGGCCCGCTGCCAGACAGGATAGCGGGCCGCATAGGCTGCCACGAGTGCCGGCTCGGGACGGAAAGTCTCGGGCGTGCCCTCCGGCTTCAGGCAGATCTCGCGCGGGTCTTCGCCGGTGCAGGCGAGGCGCGCGAGGCGCGCCGCGCCGAAGGCTGCGCCCGTCTCGGCGGCTGCATGGCGATGCAGCGGCATGTCCAACACATTGGCGAGAATGGAAAGCCAGAGATCGGAGCGGGAGCCGCCGCCGATGACGATGGCTTCCCCGATCGGCGAGCCGGCACTCTCCAACGCCGCCTTGCCATCGCGGAAGGAAAAGGCGACGCCCTCCATGACGGCCTGGGTCATGGTGTTCCGGTCGGTGTCGTGGCCAAGGCGGGCGAAACCGCCCCGCATCCGGGGATCGTTGTGAGGTGTGCGCTCGCCCGACAGATAAGGCGTGAACAGGGCGGGCGATGGAGCGTCCAGCCGTTCGCCGAGCGGCGCCAGCAGATCGGTCTCCGCGCAGCCCGTCACGCGGGCCCACCAGCTCAGGCTCGCAGCCGCGGAGAGGTGAACGGACATCTGATGCCAGAGGCCCGGCAAGGCATAACAGAAGGCATGAACCGCGCTGTCCGCCCGGGGCTCGAAGCGGCCGGTCGTGCGCCATAATACCCCGGAGGTGCCGAGCGACAGGAAGCTCGCTCCCGGCGCGATGGCGCCGAGGCCTACGGCCCCGGCCGCGTTGTCGCCCGCGCCTCCGGCAAAAAGCGGTGGGGTGTCGAAACCGAGTTCCCGACTCAGTTCCGCTTGCATCCTTCCGGCAGGTTGCGAGCCCTCGACGAGACCGGGCACGTGGCTGCGGTCGAGGCCGGTGGCGGCGAGCATGCGATCCGACCAGTCCCGGCTGGCGACATCGAGCCAGAGTGTTCCCGCCGCGTCGGACATCTCCTCGACGGCCTCTCCCGTCAGTGCGAGGCGCAGATAGGCTTTCGGCAGCAGGACTTTTTGAATCCGGCGAAAGATGTCCGGCTCATGCCTGCGGACCCAAAGGAGCTTCGGCGCCGTGAAGCCGGGCATGGCGATGTTGCCGGTGATATCGCGGGACGCCGGCTCGGCTGTCTCGATTTCCGCGCATTCCGCGGCCGAGCGGCCGTCGTTCCAGAGCATGCAGGGGCGTAGCGGCCTGCCGGCCTGATCCAGAAGGACGGCGCCGTGCATCTGCCCGGACAAGCCAATGCCCCGGCAGCCGCGAAAGGCGGCAGGGGCGATCTGCCTGAGTTCCCGCAGCGCTGACAGCGCAGCCTCGATCCAATCGGCGGGGTCCTGTTCCGCCCATAGCGGCTCGGGGCGGTGGACGTGGAGATCGCGCGTCGCCGCGGCCAGCAGGCGTTGACGATCGTCGACCAGGATGGCCTTGAGCGACGAGGTGCCGAGATCGATGCCGATAAAGCTGCCGACACTGCTGGGCAGCGGACTCATCAGCCGCGGCTCACGGAACCGCGCGGATAGATCAGGCTCTTCACCATGCCCCCCTCATTGGCGGCGTGCCGGCGAAAAGCCTCCGGCCCTTCGGCCAATGCGAAGCGATGGCTGACGACGGCGTCGACATCGACCTTGCCACGCGCGACGAGTTCGATGGCCCTGGGGTAGACATGGCCCATCCGCCGGGAGAATTTCAGGCTGAGGCCGCGACGGCGCGCCTCCGCCGCCGGCACCACATAGCTGTCGCCATCCGGGATGCCGACGAGCACGACGCGCCCGCCGATCCGCGCCGCGCGCACGGCGTCGCGAAAGCCCTCCGGCGCGTTGGTGGCCTCGATCACGAGCGGCAGTCCCTCTCCGCGTGTCCATTCCGCAATGTCGGCCACGCTCGCGCCGGCCTTGTCCGCCCCGAGCTGGAGCGCCAGCGCGCGTCGATGCGGCTGCGGATCGCAGACCAGGATCTCGCCGGCGCCGGCCGCCCTGAGCACTTGCAGGATCAGGAGGCCGATCGGCCCGCAGCCGAGCAGAGCGATGCGTTCCAGCAGGCGCGGTTTGGCGAGGTCGACGGCGTGGATCGCCACGCCGAGCGGCTCGAGCATCACGGCGTCGCTGGGCGTGAAATGCTGGGGGACGGCGACGATCTGCGATTTCGGCACCCAGATGCGCTCCGTCATCGCGCCGTCATGCGGTGGCGCACCGATGAAGACGACGTCGGGGCAGAGATTGGGATGGCCCTCGCGACAATGCTCGCAATGGCCACAAGACTGGTTGGGGTCGACTGCGACCAGCTCGCCGCGTGCTAGCCCCAACTCCGGGAGATCCTCGGTCAGCCAGCCGCTGAACTCGTGGCCGGGGACGAAGGGCGCGGCAATCACGGCAGAACCGATGCCGCCGTCCTTGTAGTAGTGCAGATCGCTGCCACACAGTCCGACGGCGGCGACATCGAGGAGCGTTTCCCCGGGCGCGCCCTCGCGCAGATTAAACGGGGCGAAGCGCGCGTCGCCCGCGGCGTGTAGAAAAATGGCGTGGGACATTCCGCATAAAGCTCCGGCTTCGCAAGCCCGCTCAACAAATGTATTTAGATATTTACATTGGTTACAGTCAAGGTTGAAGCCGGCTGACGCATAGCTCGCATGGCGGCGGGCGGGGCGAGGCGATGCGCTCGACCCGGAAAACGAACTCATGATGCCCTAGCGAAGTCTGGCGGCAACGACGACTCGCTCGAGCAATCGCGTGATCTCACCCCGCGATGTGTCCGACGCCCGCCGAGACTGTCGATTCTTCTGCCGGGGAAGCCGCAGGGCGCGCCAACGGCAGCCCTGGGTATTTGCGCGGTATCGGACGTTCTGGATCGATCGTGTCCAGACAAGGGACGGAACTCCAGCAGGCCCGTCGAAAGTGTCGACGTGAAGTTCGACTACTTTCAGTCCCCGCGACGACCTTGAAGCTACCTCGACGCGCCCTGGTACATGCTGCGCGAAAGATCGCTTCGATCAGGAGAGGCCTCCAGGATTGTCGGGGATACGGCACAGCCCGCGCGCGCCAAGCCGAAAGGCGCTGGCCTCCGCCCCCGCACACGCTGTGAGCTTAATTGCAAATAACTCGCACTTGCAAGGTCGTCGGATATCGCGGTAACAGGAAATGCTCTTGCAACCCATTATCAATAAGAGGCGTTCATGCTGGTTAATGCGCGACGATCGGTTCTGGCCGGACTGATGGCGGTCGGCCTGGCGGCCGCGCTGAGCACCATGCCGGCGGCCGCCCAGGAAAAGCTCAAGGCCGTCACGACCTTCACGGTGATCGCCGATATCGCAAGGAACGTGGCAGGCGACGCGGCGGTCGTCGAGTCGATCACCAAGCCCGGCGCCGAGATTCACAACTACCAGCCGACGCCGGGCGACATCCAGCGCGCCCAGGGCGCGCAGCTCATCCTGTGGAACGGTCTCAATCTGGAACTCTGGTTCGAGAAATTCTTCCGGAACCTCAAGAATGTGCCGAGTGTCGTGGTCTCGCGGGGTATCGAGCCGATGGGCATCGCCGAAGGTCCGTACACCGGCAAGCCGAACCCGCATGCCTGGATGTCGCCAACCGCGGCACTGATCTATGTCGACAATATCCGCCAGGCCTTCGCGAAGCATGATCCGAAGAACGCCGAGACCTACAAGGCCAATGCCGAGGCGTACAAGGCGAAGATCAGGGCCATCGTCGACCCGATCAAGGCGGAGCTCGCCAAGGTCCCCAAGCAGAAGCGCTGGCTGGTATCGAGCGAGGGAGCGTTCTCCTATCTCGCCCGCGATTTCGACCAGAAGGAACTCTATCTCTGGCCGATCAATGCCGATCAGCAGGGCACGCCCCAGCAGGTCCGCAAGGTCATCGACGCGGTGCGCAAGAACAAGATCACCGTCGTCTTTTCCGAAAGCACGATCTCTTCGGCGCCCGCCGAGCAGGTGGCGCGCGAGACCGGGGCGAAATATGGCGGCGTGCTCTATGTCGACTCGCTGACCGAGGCGGACGGGGCCGTGCCCACCTATATCGATCTGCTCCGGGTCACGTCGGACACTATCGCCAAGGGGCTCGCGCAGTGAACGCGCCCGTCAGAAATCCGGTCCACCCCGCATCTTCGGATGCGGGGCCGGGCATTGCGGTGAAGGAAGCGACCGTGACCTATCGCAATGGTCATACCGCGCTTCGGGATGCGAGCTTTCAGATCCCCACGGGCACGATCGCGGCCCTCGTCGGGGTCAACGGCTCCGGCAAGTCGACGCTGTTCAAGGCGATCATGGGCTTCGTGCGGCTGGCGAAGGGCGACATCCGCGTGCTCGGCCTTTCGGTCGCGGAAGCGCTGCGCCGGAACCTCGTCGCCTATGTGCCGCAGGCGGAAGAGGTCGACTGGAACTTCCCCGTCCTGGTCGAGGACGTCGTTATGATGGGCCGCTACGGCCATATGGGCATGATGCGCATCCCCCGCGCGGTCGATCGCGCGGCCGTCTCGGTCGCGCTCGCCCGCGTCAATATGGGCGAGTTCCGCAAGCGCCAGATCGGCGAGCTCTCCGGCGGACAGAAGAAGCGCGTCTTTCTCGCCCGCGCTCTCGCGCAGGACGGCCGCGTCATCCTGCTCGACGAACCCTTCACCGGCGTCGACGTCAACACCGAGGATCAGATCATCACGCTGCTGCGCGAACTGCGCGACGAAGGCCGCGTCATGCTGGTCTCGACCCATAATCTCGGCTCCGTGCCGGAGTTCTGCGACCGCACCATCCTGATCAAGGGCACCGTGCTCGCCTACGGACCGACCGTCGAGACCTTCACGCAGGAGAACCTGGAGAAGGCTTTCGGCGGCGTGCTCAGGCATTTCGTCCTCAGCGAGGCGCAGAGCGGCAAGCCGACGCCTGTCCGCGTCTTCACCGATGACGAGCGGCCGCTCGTCCTGCAGGACGGCAGGGCAACGGCGTGTGCGGCGGAACAGGGCATTGAGGGGCCGAACCGATGGCCGGCCTGATCGAGCCCTTCACCTATGACTACATGCTGACCGCCATGTGGGTCTCCGCCCTCGTCGGCGGCGTCTGCGCGTTCCTGTCCTGCTATCTCATGCTCAAGGGCTGGTCGCTGATCGGCGATGCGCTGTCTCACGCGATCGTTCCCGGTGTTGCCGGCGCCTACATGCTGGGCCTGCCCTTCTCGATCGGCGCCTTCTTCTCGGGCGGGCTGGCCGCCGCCGCGATGCTCTTCCTCAATCAGCGCACCAAGCTGAAGGAAGACGCGATCATCGGGCTGATCTTCTCGGGCTTCTTCGGGCTAGGCCTGTTCATGGTCTCGATCTCGCCGACCTCGGTGAACATCCAGACCATCGTTCTCGGCAATATCCTGGCGATCACGCCGGGCGACACGATCCAGCTCGCCATCATCGGCTTCGTCTCGCTCGCGGTCCTCTTGGTCAAATGGAAGGACCTGATGGTGGTCTTCTTCGACGAGAGCCATGCGCGCTCGATCGGCCTCAACCCGACCGCGCTCAAGGTGATGTTCTTCACGCTCCTGTCGGCCTCGACGGTGGCGGCGCTCCAGACGGTCGGCGCCTTCCTCGTCATCTGCATGGTCGTCACGCCCGGGGCGACCGCCTATTTGCTGACGGATCGTTTTCCGCGGCTGCTCGCTATCGCCGTGGCGATCGGCGCGACCACCAGCTTCACCGGCGCCTATGCGAGCTATTTCCTCGACGGTGCAACCGGCGGCATCATCGTTTGCCTGCAGACGCTGGTCTTCCTGATCGCATTCCTGTTCGCCCCCAAGCACGGAATGCTGGCGGCCCGCCGCCGCGCCGCGCAGGCGCTGGAGGTAGGGCCATGAGCTTCCTCGACACGCTTCTGGCCCCCTTCCAGTTCGAGTTCATGATCAATGCCCTGATCATCTCGGTGCTGGTGGCGATCCCGATGGCCCTGCTCTCCTGCTTCCTCGTCCTCAAGGGCTGGTCGCTGATGGGCGACGCGATCTCGCACGCCGTGTTTCCGGGCGTGGTCATCGCCTATATCGTCGGGTTTCCCTACGCGATCGGCGCCTTCGTCGCCGGCATGTTCTGCGCCATCGCCACCGGCTTCCTGAAGGAGAACAGCCGCATCAAGCAGGACACGGTGATGGGCATCGTGTTCTCCGGCATGTTTGGCTTCGGGCTGGTTCTCTACGTCAAGATCCGGTCCGATGTGCATCTCGACCACATCCTGTTCGGCGACATGCTTGGCGTCTCCTGGGCCGATATCGGCCAGGCCGCGCTGATCGCCGCGCTCACGGCCGCCGTCATCGGCGTCAAATGGAAGGACTTTCTCCTGCATGCCTTCGATCCCGCGCAGGCGCGGGCCGTCGGCCTGCGGGTGAACCTGTTGCACTATGGCCTGCTCAGCCTGATCTCCCTGACCATCGTCGGCGCCCTGCAGGCCGTCGGCATCATCATGGCTATCGCCATGCTGATCGCGCCGGGTGCCATCGCCTTCCTGCTGACCCGGCAATTCAGCACCATGCTGCTCCTGTCCGTAGCCATCGCCGTGGCCGGCTCGTTCCTCGGCGTCTACCTGTCCTTCTTCATCGACAGCGCCCCGGCACCGACCATCGTGCTTCTGCTTTCCATCGCTTTCGTCGTGGCGTTCATCCATGCGAGCCGAAGGACGGCTCGGGTTATGGCGTAAGCTCTGGGACAAGGCTCCGCGGACGCCGATGGAGCCTTCTCTCAAGAGCGATGGCGCGAACACCTCGTAACGCTCGGTTGCCAAGACCGATCGTGGGCACGCTACCTGACCCAAACCGGAGTTTGGTGCGGGGGTTTTTCGCGTGTCCTGAGGCCGCGCGATATCCAATTCCCAGTCAGCCAAGACCGATCTTGGCCGCGCAGCCGGTTTAAGAACCGTCGATCGACCCTCTTGATATGCGGCCTGCGCAATCCATATACCATCCACCCGGATGGTATATGGATGTGATTATGAAAGCGCCCGATAGCGAAAAGCTGACGCTGAATCTCGGCTTCGTGGACCTCGGCCGCATCGACCTGCTGGTCAGGGACGGCTTCTATTCCAACCGGTCGGACTTCATTCGCACCGCAATCCGCAACCAGCTTTCGTCCCATTCGGAGATCGCGGCCAAGGCGACGACACGATTGGCGCTCGAATTGGGACTTCGGACATTCACGCGGCGGGACCTGGAGGCGGTGGTGGCCGCCGGTGAACAACTCGAAATCCGGGTCCTCGGCCTGGCCGTGATCGACAACGACGTCTCGCCGGAACTGGCGAGGACAGCCATCGCATCCCTCACGGTCCTCGGTGCCTTGCACGCATCCCCCGACATCAAGGCCGCCCTGGCCGACCGCCTGACATGACCCAAAGGACATCAGCCATGAACCCGCGCTTTCACGCCGCCATCGGCGAAGCCATGAGCCGCCTGCGAACAGCCGATGTGGCGGGCGCAACGGCTGCGGTCCAGCGCGCTCTTGCCGGACAGCAGCCTCTGCGGGGAGCAGATCCGGATAGCGGCGGCCAGGGCAGAGCCGGCCTCGAAGCGCCTCCGGCGCGGGGTCTCAGGGCGGTCCTGCAGAAGCTTCGCCATGAGCGGCCGAGCTTCGTTCACACCCCCAGCCATGGCCCAGCGGCCGCTGAAGGAGCCGGGGACAGTGAGAACTTTCGCGCGCGCCGCTTCCAATCGGCGGCAGGCTCGGTGGCATACAAGCTCTACATGCCCGCCGATCATGCCGGCCGGGAGCTCGCGCTGGTCCTGATGCTGCATGGCTGCACGCAAGATCCCGACGATTTCGCGCGCGGGACCCGGATGAACGCATTGGCCGACGAATTCGGCCTGATCGTCGCCTATCCCTTGCAGCCGAAATCGGCCAACGCCCAAGGCTGCTGGAACTGGTTCGACACCCGACATCAGCAGCGCGGCGCCGGCGAGCCGGCCGTGCTGGCCGGGCTTGCTCAGGAACTGGCTTCAGAGTTCAAGATCGATCGCAGGCGCATCTTCGTTGCCGGCCTGTCGGCGGGCGGTGCCATGGCCGACATCCTGTCATCGGCCTATCCCGACGTCTTTTCCGCAGCGGGTATCCATTCCGGCCTGCCTCATGGCGCGGCTTGCGATGTCATGTCTGCATTTGCCGCGATGAAAGGGACTGCGAAAGCAGCGGTGAAAGGTGGTTCGCCGATCAGAAAGATCGTTTTCCACGGGGCTGCCGATGCCACGGTCCATCCGTCGAACGGCAAACAGGTGTTCGATCTCACGCGCTCCGCCCATGGCGAACCGGCGGAATTTCAGACCGATGCAGTGATCAATGGCAAAGGCGTGACCCGGACGCTGCTCGGAAACGGCGATCGGCCGGCGATTGCCGAGCATTGGCTCATCAAGGGCGGCGGCCATGCCTGGTCGGGAGGCGACCGTCTGGGAAGCTATGCGGATGCGACGGGCCCCGACGCCTCGCGGGAGATGATCCGCTTTTTCCTCGAGGCCTGAGAAAACGTCGGCGACTTCGGGGCGGGGTCCGCGGATTCGGCGGCGTCCGCCCCGGCAAGGACTGAAGGCCGGTCAACGATCCAGCCTTAACGCGATGCTCGGGAACGGGCATCGACGGGAACAAACGATGCTGCGGGTCGTTTGCCGTTCATGACGAATCCGATCAAATCACAGGACGACCCAATCCGGAGCGCAGCCCCTGCGCCCGTTCATGACATGGACCGGTCTCTTCCCGTCGATTCCCGCAAGAATGTCGTGCGCAAGAACCAGCAGCTGAAGGCGCGCGCCGTTGCGGGGCGGCATATCGACGAAGCACTCTCCGACCTGCCGATCTCCGACGACACCAAGGCTTCACGGAAGGCGAAGCTCATCGATGTGCCCGCAGGTACGCCGGACAAGCGGCGCGGCAAGCGGCCGACATAAGGCTCAGCCTCGATCCTTGGCGGCGACGGAGGCGAGGCGGCTCATCACGATGCCGTTTCCTCGTCACTCTGGGAAGGCTGCGCCCGCCTGCAGGTTCCGCGGGTGAAGCGTTCGATCTCGGCAAGCGCCTCGTCGAGTGTCCGGTAGGGTTCGAGCTTCATGGTCGCCATCGTCTGCATCGCATGACCGGCGGGACGAATCCGAAACACGCCGGAGGTCTCTTCCACTACACGCCCCATCTCCCGGCCGAGCAGGTCGGTCAGCAGCCAGGCTGCCTCGTCCGGTTTTGAAGTCACGTCGATGTCCAAGGCAGATTCCTTCGGTTAGCAGCTCGCAAGCGTCGGCTTTTTTGGGCTCACTTCGAGGTCTTGCCGGCCTTCGCCTCGGGCGGAGCCGCGGCGCGGTCGAGAGCCTCCTTGCACAGCCTTTGTTCCTTCAGCCGGGCGGTATTGGCGTCGCGGGTCTGATTGACGCTTTCGACTTCCGACAGGATGCGATTCCGCGACAAAGATTGGGTTTGCGTCTTGAGGAACGCGGCTTCAGCCTGCGTGCGCGATTTGGAATGTGCGGTCATCTGCTTTCTCCTGATTGGCGGCTCCCCGAGCCGTCACAGTAGCTGCGGCTGCTGCGGGGAGTCGGCCGCCGCCGATTTCGAAACCACGATCTGGTTGTGCTCGATCGCTCGCTCGCGACCGTCGGCGCCGCGGACCCGGTACTGACGCTCGCCGCTTTGCTGCACAGGCATCAAGCGAACGATCTCATATTCGCCCGTTCCGGACCGGTCGGCGAAGCCGAATGAAAGGCGGACGATATCGCCGACCTTGATGGGTTGTTCGGTCATGATTTTTCCCTTTCGAAGATGGGCTCCCCGGCGGGAAGCCGCTCGTCTTGGTCGCGGGCACCCAAGGGTGCATCGGAAATCTCCATCGCGTCCAGCAGCGCGGCGATCCTCACCGTGGCGAAATGGCAGAAGCTGTCCGAGACCGCATAGGGCAGGACGATCATATCGCCGTGGCGCATCGCGCCGCAGGTGTAGACGACGTTGGGAACATAGCCTTCCCGTTCCGAGGGCTCGGGCTGGACGAAAGGCTCGCGCAGGCGAGCCAGCACCTTCGACGGGTCCGCCTTGTCGAGCAGAACGGCGCCGATCGTGTATTTCCGCACCGCTCCGACGCCGTGGGTCAGCAGCAGCCAGCCCTCGTCAAGTTCGATCGGGGAGCCGCAGGTGCCGATTTGAACGAACTCCCACGGAAATCGCGGCGTCAGGATCTCGACCCCGCCGTTCCAGAGGAGGAGATCGTCCGAATAGATCAGGTAGAGGTTCTCATTGTCCTGTCTCGCGATCATGGCGTAACGGCCGTCGAGCTTGCGCGGAAACAGCGCCATGCCCTTGTTCACGGCGGCGGAGCCCCGCAGCGGCGACAGCCGGAACGACAGGAAGTCACGCGTCTCGATCAGCTCCGAGCGGATCGCCCTGCCGTCATAGGCGGTATAGGTGGCGCGGTAGACGGTCTCGCCGTCCTCCTCGCATGCGACGAAGCGCGCATCCTCGATGCCGTTCGACTGGGGCGCGGTCACGGGAAAGATCACGCGTTCGCTGATGTCGATATCGGCCGCGAAGACGACCTCGACATCTTCGCCGTCGAGGCGCGCCATGCGGTTGTGCAGGGTGGCGATCGTCGCCAGGCGCGAGGTCGGGTCGATGGTGATGCCGCCATCGGCCGCGATCGATCCGGAGCGGAAGGTCAGGGACGAGATATGCCCCTCGCCAACGGCACGAACGCTCAGGATGAAGCGGCACCCCCCTGCGGGAGCGCCGGACTGGTCGGGATGCAGCACGATGCTGGGATTGAAGAGTGCTGCCGCCTCGAACGAATACTCATGCAGAAAATAGGCTCCGACCAGCTGGCGCTGAACCCCTGTGAAGGCGCCATGCGTGGCGAAGGCGTCCTCCATTTCGTCGGCCCGCGCCTCGAACCTCTCCAGCAGGTTGCGGTGCCGACCGTTGAAATTCTCGAGCACCTCGGCAAGCAGGCTTGCCGCCGCCGCCGGGTCGAGCGACAGCACCCGCTCGACGATATGGTTCGCCTTGGCCTTCTCGGCGGCGTTGAAATTCCGCGGCTCGGCCGCGGGGCCGAACCGGCGCACGACGACCCTTGAAGGGTCGGGGTGCAGGGAGAGGGCCTGCCTGTTCAGAAAAGTGGGCTGGGACAAGACGTCCGCCGATCTGTTTGTGCAAGTTCGCCGAAGGCTCAGGCGTGCAAGACCCGAAGCGGCGCCAGTTTCGGGCGATCCCCGCTGATGCGGGCAAGCTGGCGAATCTCGGCGAGACTGAGCAGATAGGATACCACGGATTCGCCGCCGCGGTTCTCATTCGGCCGATCGCGATGCAGCCCGTCGCGGCAGGCGCCGGTGTCGAGGTCGACCAACGGTACCGAGAGATCGTTATCGCCCAGGAACCAGGCGAAAGCGCGCGCTGCTTCGGTGCGCCATTGCGGGTCGCCATCGGCACTCCAGGCCGCCAGGCATGCGGAAATCGTCGCCGTCGCTTCCAGCGGCTGCTGGTCGAACGCTTTCGGCGCGCTGCGCCTGTCGCCGAAGCTCTCCGAGCCGACCGGCCTGAACAGGCCCGCCGGCGTGGTCTGGAGATGCGCGAGCCAGCGCAGCGAGCGCAGGCCGGCTTCGACATAGGCTGGAACCTTCATCGATATCCCCGTCGCGATCAGGGCCTGCGGCAGGCGCGCATTGTCATAGGAGAGCCCGTCCTCGAACCAGACCCAGTCCGGCGTCTCGACCGCCGCCATCAGGCCGAGCAGACGGTCGGCGAGCAGCGTGCGCAACGAAGAGACGGCAATGGCCGACCCACCGGCGATGGTGCCGTAAGCATCGAGGCCCAGCAGGGCGAAGGCCCAGGCGCGCGGCGAGCTGAAGCTCTCGACGACAGGCAAGGCTTCGGCGAAGAGGGCGGCGGCCCATCGCCGCCGCGAAACGCTCGCGTCGTCACGCGCGCAGACACCGAGCGCCCAGAGCGTGCGCCCATGGCTGTCTTCCGAGCCGGCATCCTCGAGCCAGCGCCTGTCGAAGCTCATGAAGTTGCGGAAGCGCCGTCGATCGGGATTCCAGGCATGCTGGACGAAGGAGGCGAAGCGCGCCGTGAGCACGTCCGCCAGAGGCGGCTCGCCGGTGCCGTTCAAGACACTGGCGAGGAGCAGCGCACGGGCATTGTCGTCGACGCAATAGCCATGCGCACGATCCGGCACGGAATGGACGGCGTGCTGGAACAGCCCGGTATCGTCGCACATGCTCAGGAGATGGCCGGTCTGCAGCTTGGGCGGTGCCGTCATTGCCGGCACAGGCCTCGGCTCGCCGTCGCCCGCGATGACGCTCAGCATGCGGCCCCGACGGGCCGTCTCGAAGGCGGCGAGATAACGCTTCGCGGTCCGCTCCCAGGTCATCGAGCGGCTGCTCGCATAGGCGCGCAGCCTCATGGCCTGGCGCCGGGGAGCATCGGTCAGCAGGCTGGCGATCTCGTTGCCGATCGCGATGGGATCGCCGAACGGCACGAGGATGCCGCGCCCGTCGGCGAGCAATTCCCTGGCATGCCAGTAGGGCGTCGAAACCACGGCCTTGCCGAGCCCGAAACTGTAGGCCAGCGTGCCCGATGTCATCTGCGCCTCGTTGAGATAGGGCGTGACATAGACATCGCACATCGAGATGAAGCCGAGCAGCGTCGCCTGATCGACGAACTGGTCGAGGAAGACGACATGGTCCTCGACCCCCAGCTCGCGCACGCGCCGCATCAGGCTCTCCCGATAGGCCTCGCCACGCTCGCGGACGAGATTGGGATGCGTCGCACCCAGAACGACATAGATCGCATCGGGACGGCGCCTCAGGATCGAGGGCATCGCGTCGATCATGACCTCGATGCCCTTGTTGGGCGACAGCAGGCCGAAAGTCAGGATGACCGAGTGGCCGCTGAAACCCAGCCGCTTCTTCGCCTCATCGGGCTCGACGAAAGCGAATTCGGGAATGCCGTGTGCGATCACCTCGATCTTGTCGGCCGGCAGCCGATAGACGGTGCGCAACAGATCGCGGCCCTTCTCGGCCATGACGACGACGCGCGCCGAGGCATCGACGACCCGTTCCATCACGTTGCGCTGCAGCGGCGTCGGCTCGGCCAGCACGGTATGGAGCGTGGTGACGACCGGCATCGTCAGGCGCGACAGCAGCGTCATGATATGGCCGCCGGCCTCACCGCCGAAGATGCCGAACTCGTGCTGGAGGGAGACGACGTCGAAACGGCCCTCATTCAGGAAGTCGGCGGCGCGGGCATAGTCCTCGAGCCGGTCGTCGGCGATCTGGCAATGCACGGAGATCGGGTAGTCATAGCCATCACCATGGTCGTTCATGGCGATGATGGAGGTATCGACATCGGAGGACGCGATCGCCTGCTGCAGATCCGTGGTGAAGGTCGCGATCCCGCAGCGGCGGGGCAGCGAATTGCCGATAAAGGCGATGCGTTTGGTCGGACTCATGATCTTACCTCCGTGGACGGAACCGGCGATTGCGCGAATGTCGGAGGCGGTCCGGTCGGCGGGGCGACCGTCTCCCGGAGCGCTGGGATGCCGTGGCCGTCGACACGATGCAGGAGATCGCGGCCGGGCGTTGCGGCGTCGTAGGCGACCAGGCAGGACAGCCCGCCCTCGCCCGGCACGATGCGCACGGTCTGCGCCTCGATGAAGCAGCCTTGGCCGATGCCGATCTGCAAGACGTCGATCGTGGCGTCGCCGGCGATGGCGGCCAGCCAGGTCTCGCGGCGGGCATCGAGATCCCAGATCGATCCGGCAGGCAAGTCGATCCGCTCGAAGACGAAGTAAGGATTTGCGACGAGCACGGTCCGGACATCGCCCAGCCGCCGCACCGGCACGGCAGGCTTCGCAGGCCGGGCATGAGCGACCGCGACGCCCTGCTCGATATGAAGTTCGCGGGCACGGCCATGGTCGAACAGCCGGAACGTTGTATCGCTGCGCTGCTGGATCTCGGCGAGCACGAGGCCCGGGCCGATCGCGTGGATGGTTCCGGCCGGGACGGCGATGACGTCGTCCTTCAGCGGTTGGTGCCATGCGACAAGCTGGCCGATCGAGCCATCGGCAATGGCCGCACGCAGCCGCTCCGGAGTGATGACCGATGTGAGGCCGACACCGACTGTGGCATCAGCCGCCGCGGACAGGATGTACCAGGCTTCCGTCTTGCCGCGCGGCAGCCCCATCCCATGGGCGGTGGCGTCGTCCGGATGCACCTGGATGGACAGCGCCTCCCTGGTGAACAGCAGTTTGAGCAGCAAGGCCGGCTCCGGCGCATGCGGGTCGCAGCGCTGGAACCAGAGCTCGCCGATCGGAACGCTGGGGTGCCCGGTCGTGCTCCAGGGAAGGAGGTCGGTAGACCCCCAGGGTTTAGGCATCATCTCTATGCAGGCTTGTTCGAGCGCCATGTTGGGCTCCTGGTTCGCAGGCCGGCAATCGCTCGACGGATTGTCGCGCGATGTGGCCATGGTCGGCGGCGGCGTGTCGTGACACCGGTGCGGGCTGCCACCCTTCACGGGCGGTGCCGGGCGGCCGGCGCGCGTCGGAAGGGCGCCGCCTGCGCTCCACATGTTGGAGCAGTCTTCCGAGCGATCGTGCTGAGCGAGCCGCTTTCGACGCAGCGGCGACATACGCGATGGCAGGTGAGGGGCGAACTGCCAGTTGCGCGAAACCGCATTCAACGGGTTTCGCAGAGGTTGTCCGCGCGGCGCCGCCTCGCAGACGTCCGTTTAAGCGCCGACGTCGGCCTCCAGCGCGCTCGCCAGCTCGCCGGAGTTCACCGTGAACACCTGGGAACGGCCGGACGAAGACAGCGCCGGGGTGTGCAGCATGGTGGCAATCTGGCGATAGGCGAGGAAGGAGACGGCCGGAATCTCCTCCTCGTCGACCACCACGCGGTAGGTCCCTGCAGGCTGCACGTGGTCGAGCGCGCTCAGCCTGAAAGGGTTGTTGAATGTGACTGTGGTTTCCCGGCTGCGAATGTTCACTTCAGCTCTTTTTCTTGGTTTTGCTCGCAAGTTCGAGCGGTGCCGGCATTCCCCTGACCGCTACGGCCACCGCCACGGCTTCCTTTTTCTTCTTGGGTTTCTTGGCCTCTCGATTCCCGCGTGTCTGTCCCTTGGCCATTGTGATCTCCGAATGTCGGGTTTGCAGGTGCCCAGCATGGCCAATGCTCCGCGCGGATCGCACGGAGCAGCGCATGCCAGCTCGATAGACGTCGCATCCTTCGCGGCGATCGCAGCGATCGGGCTCAGGTCTTGGGCATGCCGAGAGTTTCGGCACAGGCCTTTGCGACCGCCGAGTCCGCCGACGTGCTGCCGACCATCGTGGCCCAGCCGCCCTTGGCGATGAAATCGCCCTGACTCCACGAACTGATCTTCTTCAGTTCAGAGAGTGCGGCATCGGCATTGGGTTGCTTTTGAAAATTGCTCACGCAGATCGGCGACAGGACGGAGACAACGGCGTTCTCGGCTCTCAGTTTCGCCAGGCGTTCACTTGACGAGGCCGTTGACCAGCCGCCCCAGGTGAACCCGACAACGGCAAGGGCAATCGCACCACCAACGGCGCCCCAGATGGCAGGCTTGGTTTGTGTGGGGATTTTCATGGCACAGCCTTCCGTTCTACGGAAGAAAATACCTTCCGAAGAACATAATAGCACATTGCGGCGCAAAATATTTATAATAATTCACTTTTAAAGCTGAGGCCGAATATTCCGATTTATCTGGTAACTTCCTCATCAATCCAATTGATTAATCAGGTTTTGCGCGAAAACGATCCGTCATCGAGACGCTATTTGCCGCTGAAATCGCTAGAATATTAGAGATTGCGACTGCGGGCTGTGCAACAAGACCGATCGCGAGTGCCAGGCGCGCGGATACTGGTCCAGAGAGCGTCGTGGCCGAATTCGTCATGCCAATCCACTCCGGTGGGCGATTGACGAGATCAGCGCAGAGATCAGTTTGAGGCTGTCTACCGGGCGCCCTGTCGGCTCAACGGCCAACAGGCATGGCATTCCAAAGACAAACGCGGGCGGAGGCCGGAGCGGCCTGAATCGCTCGCGATGCCCGCTCAGGAGCTCGGTGCCATGGAGATCCTCTTCTCAGACCGGTGAAGCGGAGGTCCGAGACAGGGCTGTGTTGAGATCGGCGGCAAGGTCGGCGTCCAGCGGGGCGCCGTCGATCCAGCAATGCCGGACGATGGCGATGCGGCCGGAGTCGATCAGGCTGTTCTCGTCGCCCGGGCGGCTGGTATGCGGACGGCCCCGGCGGATGCGCCAGACGATGCGGTCCCCGTCCTCGGCCTGTACGTCGGCGGCGCCGGCGATCTTGTCGCGGCCGATCGTGGCGAGGCCGATCGTGGCCGGAAGCTCCTTCGGCAGGTTGACGCTGAGATAGGCGCCTTCGCGGCTCCAGGCGGCGCGGCGCTGCCAGAGATTGTCGATCAGGGCCGCCAGCGCGGCGACATCCTGCTCCTCGGATGTCCCGCCTTTGGTGCGGGAGAAGCCGATGGCGGGAACGTCCCAGAAGCTCGCCTCGCGGGCGATCGAGAGCGTCCCGGAATAGGCGGCGTCCTCGGCGGCGTTGCGGCCGTCATTGACGCCGGAAAGCACGAGGTCCGGTTTGCCGCCGTCACGGAACAACACGGTCATCGCGGCAACGACGCAATCGGCCGGCGTCCCGTCGAGCGCATGGACCTGCTTTTCGCGACGCGTCAGCGTCAGATCGCGGTCGAAGGAGAGGTGATGGCTGGCCGCCGTCCATTTCCGCTCGGGCGCGACGACCCAGATGTCGGTGGCGACACGGGAGGCTGCCCGTCGCAGCAACGCGATGCCGGGGGCGTCGATGCCGTCGTCATTGGCGATCAGGATACGCATGGGTCAGATCTCGATGATATCGCCGGGCTTGAGGTCGGCGATGAGGTTTGGAATGTCGGCTGCGAGCGCGCGGGCCGTCGCCGCATCGCAGGAATGGGCGAGGACGCGGCCAGCCCCGCTCGCCGCGGCGATGGCCGCGTTCTCGGCCAGGGTCGGATGGGTCGGGAAGCGCAGCCAGTCCGCCGCTCCGGCAGCACGCATGGCATCGGCGGGGCTGCCTTTGGGGACATGGCCGGTCAGCAGCACCGGGTGCCCGTCGCGGCGTGCCTGGGCAAGCGCGGCCTTGGACGGACCCGAGAGCCCCATGCCATCGTCGCACAGCAGCGCCGCCGGCGGCAGCTTCTGCCCTTCTTCCCACAGTGACGCCTCGGCGAAGCGCGCCGACAGCAGGTCGACGCTCCCCGGTTTCAGCCAGGCGGAGGCCGCTATCTGTTGAGCCAGTGCGGCGTGCATCGACTGGTGGATGGCGATGGGGCCTTCGATGAGCCCGATCAGCTCGATGGAACGGCCGGATAACGGCGTCGGCAGTACGGCGCCCTGCGGATGCCCCGCGAGCCAGCGCCTGATGGCAGCGCCGCGTTCGGCCGCCGGGATACGGTCCTCGCCATAGGAGGCATCGACCAGCAACAGGTCGCAGGGCGGCAGCGGGTCCATGGCGAAGACCGGGCTCGCCGGCACGACATCGCCGCAATAGCCGACACTGCGGCCATCCGCACTCAGATGGCACCAGACGCCGCCGACGACATGCCCGCTGCGGCCGGTCCGGACCGCGATCGGGCCGATCCTGAAATCCTCGCCAGCGGCGATGATCTCGGGCGTGGCCTGCGCGGCGAGCGCGCGCTCCTGCGGCGTCGCATACGCCGCAAGTGTCGCGTCGGTTTCGGCGGCACTCTCGGCCGTCATCAGGATGCGGCCCGAAAAGCCGTGGGCGACGCACCAGCCGAGGGCCGCGACATGGTCCTCATGCGCATGCGTCACGACGATCGCATCGAGCCGCTTCAGTTCGTCAGGCGTGATCGCGGGATAGTAGCCGGGCCCTCGCGGCGCGCTGGTGTCGACGCCGACATCGAGCAGAAGCCGGGTTCCGCCGTGTTCGATACCGATGCAGGTCCGGCCCTTCTCGCCGATCCCGCCGTGGATCTTCAGTTTCATGCGGCCGGTCTCACGCGGCTTTGTCCATGATTCCGGCTTCGGGGATAACCCAGCCGTCATGGATCGCGATGCGGATCGCGTCGCCGGCCTGGGCCGGCGTGGGTTCGGCGGCATCGAGATGCAGCACGAGGTCGTTGCTGGCGGCGGGGCGGGCTTCGAGCCTGAAGAAACCGCCCTGATAGGACAGGCGCTCCACCGTGCCGGTGAGCCCTTCAGCGCCCGCAGGGGCAATTCCGATGTCGCGCGCCCGCAGGCAGAGCTTCGCCTGGTCGGTCACGGCCTGGTCCGGCCGGCAACGCACCACCGCCTCGACGCCGAGCACGCTGACCTTGCAGCGGCCGGCCTGGGGCGCCGACAGCACGGTCGCGGGCAGCACCATGCCGTCGCCGATGAAGCCGGCGACGGTGACGTTGGCGGGCTCGCGATAGAGCATCGAGGGCGTAGCGAGCTGGAGCAAACGGCCCCGATCCATCACGGCGATGCGGTCGGCCAGCGCCATCGCCTCGGCCTGGTCATGGGTGATGTAGACCATGGTGGTGCCGGTGCGCTCATGGAAACGGGAGAATTCCTCCTCCATCGAGGCGCGCAGGTGGACGTCGAGATTGGCGAGCGGCTCGTCGAGCAGCACCAGCGAGGGCTCGGTGACGAGGCAGCGGGCGAGCGCGACGCGCTGGCGCTGGCCGCCGGAAAGCATGCCCGGCCGGCGCTCGGCGAAGCCGTTCAAGCCGACGAGATCGAGGGCCGCCGCGACGCGACGTGCTCGCTCGGGATCGCGCACGCCGGCGACGGTCAGCCCGTAGGCGACGTTCTCCGCCACCGTCATATGCGGCCAGAGCGCATAGGACTGGAAGACGATGCCGAGCTTGCGATGCTCGGGCGGAACATGCTGCTCGGGGGAGGAAACGAGCCGGTCGCCGATGCGGATCGCACCGCCGTCGAGCTTGTCGAAGCCGGCGATCTGGCGCAGCAGCGTGGTCTTGCCGCAGCCGGAAGCGCCGAGCACGGCCAGGAATTCGCCGTCCTCGACATCGATCGAGACGTCGTCCAGGGCGATATAGGAGCCGAAGCGCTTCTGCGCCCGCTCGATGGTCAGTCGCGCCACGGCAGGACTCCCTGGGGCAGTTTTTGGGCGAAGAGGGTCGTCGAAGCCATCAGGGCGACCGTGACGAGCACGGTGATCGTCGCCAGCGCCGAGGCGTAGGTGGAATCGCCGCCCTGCTCGAAGGAGAAGACGACGACGCCGAGCGTCTCGGCCCCGGACGACCAGAGCAGCGCCGAAACCGTCAACTCGTTGAAGGCGGTGAGGAAGATCAAGAGCGCGCCCGCCACGGCCGCCGGCGCGACCAGCGGGAAGATGATGGTGACGAGGCGACGCGGAAGGCCGGCACCGGCGATCTGCGCGGCCTCCTCCAGCGTGCGGTCGATCTGCAGATAGCCGCTGACGATCGGCCGCAGGCCGAGCACGAGGAAGCGGGCGAGATAGGCGAAGACGATGATCCAGACCGTGTTGTAGATCGAGACACCGAGCACCGGCAGCGGCTTCAGGAAGAGCAGGATCGCGGCGATGGCAAGCACCACGCCGGGCATGGCGTAGGGCAGCTCGGCCGCGAGGTTGAGCAGTCGCAGAGCGCGCGACTTCTTCCAGACGATGAAGTAGCCGAGCGGCACGCAGATCAGCACGATCAGGATCGCGGCTCCGGCCGACATCAGGAAGCTGTTGACGAAGGCGCGCTTCGAGGCGGCGTGCTCGAACAGCACATAGGCGTAGTTCGCGAATGTCGCCGTCGCCGCGTTGAGCGGCACGCCGAAGGCCGGGATCAGCGAGGTCGAGAGCAGGCCGAGGAAGGGTAGCGCCAGGACGAGGATGGCGAAGGTCCAGATCAGCGTCTCGACCGGCGCGCGCCAGCGCCCGAGCTCGAAGGGCCGCGCGGCGCTCGAGGTCGTGGTGATGCGGAAATCGCGGCGGCGCATCATGAAATCCTGCAGCAGGATGCCGACCATGGCGATGATGCCGATCAGCAGCGACAGGATCGCGACCTCCGAGAGCACGCCCGGCCCGAGGCCCGCGAGGCGCTGGTAGATCAGTGTCGGCAGGACGAGGAAGTTTCCGGGAATACCGAGGAAGGCGGGAATACCGAAATTGCCGAGGCAGGAGACGAAGCAGAGCGCAATGCCGGCGACGAGCGGTGGCGTCATCAGCGGCAGCACGACGGTGCGCAGCACGGTGAGCGGGCTGGCGCCGGCGGCAAGGCCGGCCTCGATCAATTCCTTGGGCAGGGCGCGCAGGCCGGCGCGCAGCGTCAGGAAGACCAGCGGCGCATATTGCAGCCCGAGCAGCAGGATGATGCCCTCGCGCGAATAGAGCGGGTTGCGGCTGCCGAGCGGCGGCGCCATGCCGATCAGCTTGAGCAGCGTGCTCGACGGGCCGAAGAGCTGGAGCCAGGCGAGCGCCGTGACCTGTGGCGCGATCATCAGCGGCAGCACGAAGCAGAAGGTGAAGGCGTTGCGGGCGCGGATGTCGGTCAGCGTCGCCAGCAGCGCGACCGTGCCGCCGATCAGGACGGCAAGCACGGTGCCGGATATCGCGGTGATCAGGCTGTTGGCGGTCGCCGTCCAGGTCGCCGGGCTGGCGAGGACCTTGCCGAGCGCCGTCGTCGAGAACTGGCCGCCGGGGGCAAGCCCCTCGACGACCAGCCGCCCGATCGGCAGCAGCGAAAGCAGCGCGACGAGACCGACGAGCCCCCAGAGGAGGCCCGTCTCCTCGACGCGCGTGCGCAGCGTCGCGGTATCGGCGAGGGACATGCGCACCCGTCCGGAGCTCAGTTGCCGAACATCGTGGCGAAGCGGGCCTTGTCGGCCTCGGTCGCCTTGACCACCGCCGCGATGTCGGAGGCCATGACGTTGATCTTGGTGCCCTCCGGCAGCCAGGCGGGCGAGCCGACGCTCGGCTTGGCCGGGATGTAGCCCATCGAGAGCGCGAGCTTCTGCCCGTCATCGGAGAGGATGAAGTCGACGAAGGCCTTGGCGGCCGCCTCGTTCTTGGTCGATTTCACGATCGCGACGGGTTCGGTCACGGCCGGAGCGCCTTCCTTCGGGAAGACGAAGTCGATCGGCGAGCCCTGCTTCTTGGCGTTGTAGGCCATGAAGTCGACCAGCACGCCGTAAGCCTTCTCGCCGGTGGCGACCGAGCGCAGCACGGCGCCGTTGCCGCGCACGGCGACAGCTTCATTGGCTTTCAGCCCCTCGAAAAGCTTCCAGCCGAGATCGGGCCGGGCCGTCATGGTCGAGAGCATGATCGCGGCCGCACCCGAATAGAGCGGGCTCGGCATCGAGATCTGGCCCTTGTAGGAGGGCTTGTCGAGATCGGTCCAGGAGGTTGGCTTCTCCTTGGCGGCGGTGTTGTAGGCGATGCCGGTGGTGATCAGCTTCGAGCCGAAATAGGTCTTGTCGGCGTCGAAGGAGCCAGCCTGCAGGCCGTCGGTCTTGGCGCCGGGATAGGCGAGAAGCTGCTTCTGGCCCTTCAGGATCTCCATGCTCGCGGCATCGGCGATCAGCAGCACGTCGGCGCTGGGCTGGCCGGCCGAGATCTCGGCGGCGAGCTTGCCCATCACCTCGGTCGTGCCGGAGCGGAAGATATCGATCTCGACATTCGGGTAGGCCTTCTTGAAGGCCGCCGTCGTCTGTGCCGCATCCTTCTCCGGCTGCGAGGTGTAGAGCACGAGCTTGCCCGAAGGCGCTTGCGCGAAGGCCGGAGCAGCGGCGATCAGCGCGCCGAAGGCCGCCGCCATTATGAATTTGCGTCTCGTCTGGGTCATCATTTCATCTCCTCCGTTGTTCGCCGTCGACCTTTACGCCCGTTGCGATGGTCGATCTTGCACTGCGATGATCTATAGCCGGCAATTCGCGTCCTTGCTCGGCCGCGAACGCCCTTCAATCACAAAAGTACCTCGGGGCTTTCCAGCGCCTCGCGCAGATCGGCCATGAAGCGCGCGGCGGCGACGCCGTCGACGATCCGGTGATCCGAGGACAGCGTGAAATTCGCCATCGGCCTGAGCACGATCTGCCCGTCCCGACCCACCGGCTTGTCGACGGTGCGGCCGACCGCGAGGATCGCGCCCTGCGGCGGGTTGATGATCGCGGTGAAGCTGTCGACGCCGTACATGCCGAGATTGGAGATGGTGAAGGTGCCGCCGCCGAGCTCCGCCGGGGTGAGCGTGCGGTTCGCCATGCCATCGCGCAGCCTCGCGAATTCGCGCGTCATCGCCGGCATGTCCATGCTGCCGGCATCGCGCAGCACGGGGACGACGAGATTGCCGTCACGCTCCATGGCGATGCCGATGTCGACGCGCTCGTGGAAGCGTGTCGCCTCGCCCTCGACGGATGCGTTGATGACCGGGTGGTCGCGCAGGACGCGGGCGGCGATGCGGGCGATCAGTACGGTGATGCTGGGCTTGGGCGCGCCGATGCGCTCATGACGGGCGGCGAGGCGGCGCAGCAGATCGCGCGATGCGCTCATCTCGATCTCGGAGGTGAGATAGAAATGCGGCGCCGTGCGCATACTCTCGGAGAGCCGGTTCGCGACGATGCGGCGGATCGCCGAGAAGGGCTGCAGCCGGCCTTCGGAAGCGCTCGCGGGTGCAGGCGGAGCCGGGCGTGCCTCCTGCGCGGGAGCGCAACGGGGCTTCTGTTCCAGATGGCGCTTCACATCCGCTTCGCCGATGCGTCCGCGGGGGCCGGTTCCGGCCACGATGCTGAGATCGAGGCTGTTCTGACGCGCGATGCGGCGGGCGAGCGGCGTGGCGCGCAGACCGGACGTGGTGGATGCGGTCGGAGCCGGAGCGACCGGTGCCTCCGGCGGTGCGAGTGTGGCAGCCGCTACGGGAGCCGCAGCGGCTGCCGGCTCGGACGGCGTGGTGGCGGCCTCGCCGTCGAGGTAGATCCAGGCGACGGGCGTGCCAACCGTGATCGGCACGCCGGTTTCGAGCTTGAGGCCGCGGATTGCGCCTGTTGCCGGCGCCTCGACCTCCATCACGGCCTTGTTGGTGCCGATCTCGAAGATCGTGTCGCCCTGGCGGACGAGGTCGCCTTCCTTGACATGCCAGGCCTCGATCGTGCCCGTCTCCATGTCCATGTCGACCTTGGGGAGGATGACCTCGACCGGCATCAGGCTTCCCCGCGGCGGACGAGGTTGGTGGCCGCGGCGACGATGTCGTCCTCCTGCGGGACGGCGGCCTTCTCCAGCACCGGATTATAGGGGATCGGTGCATCGGCGCCGCCGAGCCGGATGATGGGCGCGTCGAGGAAATCGAAGACCTCGCTCTCGGCGATCATCGCCGAGATCTCGGCACCGATGCCCATGGTCTTGACGCCCTCGTAGACGACGAGCAGGCGGTGCGTCTTGCGCACGCTCTCGGCGATGGTGGTGAAGTCGATCGGCCGGATCGAGCGCAGGTCGATGACCTCGGCCGAGATGCCATCGGCGGCGAGCCGCTCGGCGGCGGCTTCGGCCTTGCGGGCCATGATCGAGGAGCCGACGATGGTGATGTCCCCGCCCTCGCGGCGGATCGCCGCCTGACCGATCGGCACGCGATAAGCCTCGGCCGGGACGTGGCCCTTGGTCTTGTAGAGCAGCTTGTGCTCGAAGATCAGGACGGGGTTGGGGTCGTCGATGGCGGCGAGCAGCATTCCCTTGGCGTCATGCGGGGTGCTCGGCTGCAGGACCTTCAGCCCCGGCACATGGGCGAACCAAGCTTCCAGGCTCTGGCTGTGCTGGGCAGCGGCGCCGGTGCCGGAGCCGCCGGGCAGGCGCACCACCATCGGAACGCTCGCCTTGCCGCCGAACATGAAGCGGATCTTGGCCGCCTGGTTGACGAGCTGTTCCATGGCCAGCGTGACGAAATCCGAGAACTGAATCTCCAGCACAGGGCGCATGCCGGTGATCGCGGCGCCGACCGCGGCGCCGGCAATGCCGAGCTCGCTGATCGGCGTATCGATCACGCGGTCCTTGCCGAAGCGGTGGACGAGGTCACCGGAGACGCCGAAGGCGCCGCCATAGACGCCGACATCCTCGCCGAAGAGGAAGACGCGCTCATCGGCCTCCATCGCCTGGCCGAGCGCCTCGCGCACCGCCTCGGCATAGGACAGCTCGCGGATCTCGTTTGCGGCTTCGAGCGTGTCAGAGGGCATAGACGTCACGGGTCAGGTCTTTCGGATCGGGGTCCGGGCAGGTGCGGGCGAATTCGACGGAGGCGTCGATGTCGCGCTGGGCGTCCTCTTCCAGCTTCATCAGCGCCGTGGCGTCGAAGCGGTCATGCGCCTTGAGCTCGTCCTCCAGCCGCCGGATCGGGTCCTGGTTGCGCCACTCCTCGATCTCTTCCTTGGTGCGGTAGAGATTGCGGTCGCTCTTGGAATGGCCGCGCCAGCGATAGGTCTTGCACTCGATCAGGGAAGGGCCATCGCCGGAGCGGGCCCGCGCGATCGCTTCCTTCGCCACCGCCGCGACGCCGGCGAGGTCGTTGCCGTCGAGGCAATGGCCGGGCATGCCATAGGCGCTCGCGCGGTCCGCGACGTTCGCCACGGCCATGGCGCGGTTGATGTCCATCGACATGCCGTATTTGTTGTTCTCGCAGACGAAGACCACCGGCAGCTTCCAGATCGAGGCCATGTTCAGCGCCTCGTGGAAGGCACCTTCATTCGAGGCACCGTCGCCGAAGAAGACCATGCAGACCCGGCCGTTCTTCTGGGCCTTGATGCTCATGCCGACGCCGACCGCGATCGGCAGCCCGCCGCCGACGATGCCGTTGGCGCCGAGGTTGCCGCCCTCGACATCGGCAATGTGCATCGAGCCGCCGCGGCCCTTGCAGTAGCCGGTCTCCTTGCCGAAGAATTCGGCGAACATCAGCTTCGGCTCGGCGCCGCGCGCGATGCAGTGGCCATGGCCGCGATGGGTCGAGAGGATGTAGTCGTGCGCTTCGAGCGGCAGCGTCGTGCCGACCGCGCTCGCTTCCTGCCCGATCGAGAGATGCATCGTGCCGTGGATCAGCCCGCGCATATAGCTCGCCTCGGCGGCTTCCTCGAACTTGCGGATGAGGTGCATGCGCATCAGCGCGCGCGCGATCGTTTCGTCGTCGAGCGCGGCGAGCTCCGGCCGCTGGTTCGGCTTGAGCCCGGCGCTCGCCATCTCGTCTGTCTTGCGTGCGCTCATGCCTGGGCTCCGGAGGTCAGCGCGGCGATCATCGCGTCCTGGGCGCGGCGCACCTCGACGATCTTGAGCCGCTCGTCGGGGGTGGCGTCGGCCAGCGTGATCAGCGCGCCCTTGCGGACGGGCCGCGTCATCGTCGCGCCCTGGGCGAGGCCGATCGGCAGGACCTTGCGCGCCTGCGCATCGGCTCGCGACAAGGCGAAGCCGCGATAGCCGTATTCGCCGATGGCATCGAGCGTCTCGCCGGCGGCAAGGTCGCGCTTGGCGACGCAGCCGACTTCCGAGGTCGGTATCGGCAGTGGGCGCATATGGCTCTGGTTGAAGATCGTGGCTGCGGCGGCCGAGAGCGGCACTTCCAAGCTGGTCAAGTGATAGGGCCGGAAGAAGGAGTAGTAGGGGCCGGGGCCGAGATGCAGGTCGCTCATCCGCTCGCGGACGCGGGGATGGCGCATCTCGGCGATGGCGAAGACGCCTGGTGCGACGCCCTTGGCCACCGAGAAATCGACCACCCCCTTGTGCGAGAGCAGGCCGCCTTCCTCCTTCGGGCAGAAATAGTTCTGCAATTCGTCCTTCGGCGCGGCCGGGCCGTGCATGCCGGGGATATCGGGGGTGAAGCCGCAGGCATTGGCGATGGCGACCATCTCGACCATCGTCTTCGAGCCGTCGACGAACTCGACGAGCATGCGCGGGTTCATGTTCCGGCGCTTGGCTTCCTCGACATAATCGGCAGGGACGGCGTCGATGCGGAAGGGATTGTTCTTGCCCTTGCCGGCAGCGACGACCGGGTAGCCCATGGCGCGGATGAAGTTGATCAGCTCCATCGCGGCGGCGGGCTCGTCGCCGGCGCCCAGCGTGTAGACGACGCCGGCCTTGGCCGCCTCGACCGCGAGATAGGAGCCGATGGTGATGTCGGCCTCGACATTCATCATCACGATGTGCTTGCGCGCGGCGATCGCGGTCAGCGCGACGCGCGAGCCGGCCTCGGGATTGCCCGTGGCGTCGATGATGACGTCGACCGAGGGCGAGCGGCAGATCAGGTCGAGCGAAGTCGTCGCGGCGATGCGACCCTTGCGGCGGGCGGCTTCGAGCCCGGCTTCGTCGGAGATCGAATCGACCTCGCCCTTGCGGCCGGCGAGCGCGGCGGCCTCGGTGACGCGGTCAGGTGCGATGTCGGCCACCGCCGCGATCTCGATGCCGGTCATCTGCGAGATCTGCACGACGATGTCGGTGCCCATCTGGCCGGCGCCGATCAGACCGACGCGCACAGGCTTGCCGGCCTTGTCGCGCAGGTCCAGCGCCTCGGCCAGGGACAGGCCGGCGGCGGGCGCGCCGAGAGGCGGCTGCGTCAGGATCGCGGCCATGTCGTGACATCTCCCTAGGACATATGTTCTTTGATTGGCACAAAAGAACATAGCTTTGGTGCTGTCAAGCGCACAGATGTTCAAACAGGTTGCCTTCGGGGGCGTGATGCTGTGATGCTGCAGGGAGACAGCCGGAGGCGAGGCTGCGGGAGCAACGGTGGAAGACGCATTCGGAGCGGGACAGATTCACGGCGATGTGCCGGTCGCGGACGCCAAGGTCCGCGCCGCCTGGCTCTACTATGTCGAAGGGCTGACCCAGGAGCATATCGCCGAGGCTCTGGGCCTGAGCCGGATCAAGGTGATCCGCATGCTGGCGGCGGCCCGCAACGAAGGCCTCGTCAAGATCAGGATCGATGCGCGTTCGGCGCGGCAGGCCGGGCTGGAGCGCGGCCTCGTCACGGCCTTCGGCCTGGATGAGGCTGTCGTGGTGCCGGCGGCACGGGATCCGGCCAATGTTTCGTCGCTCGTCGGCTACGCGGCCGGCCTGTGGCTCTCCGACAAGTTGACGGACAACATGTCGCTCGCTGTCGGCTGGGGCCAGACGCTCAATCAGGCCCTGCGCGGCATCCAGCCGCGCCAGATCGAGGCGATGTCGGTGGTCTCGCTGCTCGGCGGGCTCACCCATTCGCGCAGCATCAACCCGTCCGCCGTGGCGCGCCGCGTCGCCGACATGTTCGGGGCGGATTGCTTCCAGCTCACGGCGCCGGTCTTCGTCTCGAATGCCGAGCTGCGAGATGCGCTCTGGCGCGAGCCGACGCTGCGCGAGTTGCGCGAACGCGCCAGGGCGGCGGATATCGCCCTGGTCAGCGTCGGTGACCTCGTTCCGGGTTCGACCCTGTTTCGCGAAGGCCTGTTGCCGCAATCGGATTTGGCGTCTCTTAGAAAGGCCGGAGCCGTCGGCGACCTGGTCTGTCATTTCATCGATGCAGAGGGACAGCTGGTCGACCACCCGGTCAACCGGCGGGTCATGGCTGTAAGCCCCGCCGATCTGAAGGGGATCGGGCTCGTCGCGATCGCGGCCGGCGGTGCCGACAAGGAGGCGTCGATCCGCGCGGCTTTGCGGGCAAGCGACGCGAAGGTGCTGATAACGGACGAACGTGCCGCCGAGGCGCTTCTGAAAACCAGCGCCTCGCAGATTCAAAAAGAAGCGCGAATCAGCGCATAGGGAGCAGGTATCATGGCGAACAACTTCGAGCAGTTTGCTCGTAACTCGTTGCAATTTCGGCCGTCGGATATCCGCCTTGTCCTGGAACGGGTGCATTCGCACGTTGTGAAGCCGCGGATGTCGCCGGAAGAGCTGCTCGACGTCGTTCGGGGCCTCGGCTTTGAAACGGTCGAAGCCTTCGGCGATCAGATCGGGCTGGAACGGCGGACGGCAGAAAGCTGGGCCCGGTACGGGCTTTCGCGGGACGCCGCGCAGCTGCTGCTGGCCTTGCTGAGCTATCGGCAGCGGCTTGTCGACGCGATGGATGATTTCGAGAAGACGACGCAGATTCCGTTGGACGGCTTCTTCGAGAACCAGCACCTGCCGTGACGGCTGGGTCAAGCCTCGAGACACGGCTAAGTCCGGATCGCGAAACGCTCTGCGACTGCTGACACTCTATGTTCCAGGGTATCCATGGTCGGGGACAGCGTCGAGCCCCAGGCGCCGCTATGTGTCGCGACGCCTGACCTTGCCTGGGCGGGTCAATGCCCGGCCCGCGCGCCGGCCGGGTTGGTGCTCAATCGCGGCAGGAACCAGGCCAGCAATCCGATCAGCGGAATGAACGAGCAGATCTTGTAGACCGCCTCGATGCTGATGATGTCGGCGAACTCGCCGAGCAGCGCTGCGGCCAGGCCGCCGAGGCCGAAGGACAGGCCGTAGAAGAAGCCGCCCACCAACCCGACGCGGCCGGGCAGCAGTTCCAGCGCGTAGATCAGGATCGCCGCGAAGGCGCTCGACATGATCAGGTTGATCAGGATCGTCAGCACGCCTGTCCAGAACAGATCGGCATAGGGCAGGATCAGCGTGAACGGCAGCGCGCCCAGGATCGAGAACCAGATGATCTTGTTGCGGCCGATCCGGTCTCCCAGCATGCCGCCACCGAGCGCTCCCGCCGCCGAGGAGGCCAGGAAGAGGAACAGCATCACCTGCGAGTTCTGCACGGAAATGCCGAACTTTCCGATCAGGTAGAAGGTGTAGAACGAGGTGAAGCTCGCCGTATACGCGTTCTTCGAGAACAGCAGCACGATCAGGATCGTGATCGCGAAGGCGACCGAACGCCGACCGGGCCTGGCCGGCGCGGCGCCAGCCGGGGCCGCAGTCTTGGCGGGACGCGCCTTGTCGAGCCGGGCATAGCTCGCGGCGGTCCAGACCATCAGGACCATGGCGATCAGAGCCGCGACCGAAAACCAGGCGAGGCTGCCTTGCCCGCGTGGCACGATGATGAAAGCCGCCAGCAGCGGCCCGAGCGCTCCGCCCGTCTGCCCGCCGACCTGGAAGATGCCTTGCGCCAGCCCATGCTGCCCGCCCGAAGCATTGCGCGCCATGCGCGTCGCCTCCGGGTGGAAGATCGAGGAGCCGACGCCGACGCATGCGGCCGAAGCCAGCAGCAGCCCGTAGCTGCCGGCATAGGACAGGCCCACGAGGCCCGCGAGCGTGAACCCCATGCCCACGACCATCGAATAGGGCATCGGATGTTTGTCGGTGTAGAGACCGACCGCGGGCTGCAGCAGCGAGGCCGAGACCTGGAAGGTCAGCGTGATCAGGCCGATCTGCCCAAAATCCAGCCGGTAGCTTTCCTTGATGATCGGGTAGATCGCCGGGATCAGCGACTGGATCATGTCGTTGAGCAGATGCGTCAGGCTGAGCGCGATCAGCACGGGCATCATGGCGCTTTGGGTCGGGGAGGCGGTCGGTGCGCTGGCGGTCATCTCGGAAACTTCCGGCAGGTCTCCGGCAGGAAAGCTTTCCGGTAGACAGCAAGACGGGCTCTAGACGATCCCGAGGGCGCAGACAATTCGTTAGCCGGTCTGAAAGCAACGCGCGTGCTGCATGACGCAGTCGAAGGGGCTCGTCGGCTCCCGGCGGCGAGCAGCGGGCGCGAACAGCGCGCAAACGTTCCGATCGGCCGCCCTCCGGTGCCACATGCATCTGGTGCAGGTCGGCCCGCTCTCAACCGGTCTCGACCGCGCCTCTGCATTGCAAGAAGACCCGTCCAAGGCTGCCATCCGCCGAATCCGCGTTGCGGACGTTCGCGGACGCACCGTCGTGGGCATGCGGCTTGGAGGAGCGGGATTGAAGCTGCCATTGTGGGTGAGCGCCCTGAGCGCGACTCTCGTTGTGCAAGTCGTCAGTTCGTTCGCTGCCGCCGCGATCCCGCTTCTGGGGCCGATCCTGACCCGGCGCTGGGGCCTGGCGCCTCAGGATATCGGGTATGTCTCGGCCGTGGTCTCGACCGGCATTTGCTGGTTTCTGGCATGTGGCGGCCCGATGCTGGATCGCTACGGACCCATCCGCACCTTGCAGTTCGGCCTCGTCTTCGTTGCCGCGGGCCTGGCGTGTCTGGCGCAGCCGATGGCCTCGGTCGGCTTCATCGGTGCGCTGCTGGTCGGGCTGGGGTTGGCGCCAAACACGCCTGCCGGCAGTCAGATCCTGATGCGCGCCGCGCCGCCGGACCATCGCACCCTCATTTTCTCGATCAAGCAAGCGGGAGTGCCGCTCGGGGGAGCCATTGCCGGCATCGCCGTCGCCCCGCTGGTCCTTGCATTCGGCTTCGTCGGTGCCGTTTCGGCGCTCGTCGCCATCGTGCTCCTCTGCACGTTGTCGGTTCAAGCTTTTCGGCACAGTCTCGATACGGAAAAAGGGCCGCAAAACAAGGCTTGGGCTCGCCTGTTCCTGTCGCCCTCGTCGCTGACGAGATCGGCCCGGGTTCTCAACTCGCACCCGGTCTTGCCGATGCTCACCGCCATGGGCGTGTCGTTCTCGATCACCCAGGCATGCATTACGGCGTTCACGGCGACCTATATGGTCACGCAGCACGGAAAGAGCCTGGCGGAAGCGGGCTTCTACATGTCGGCGCTGCTGGCGGCGAGCACCGTCGCCCGCATCTTCTTCGGATGGCTGGCGGACCGCCTGGGCGCTGGCCTCTTGCTCCTGTCGGTTCTCGCGCTGGGGGCAGGCGGTTCGATCCTGTTGCTGGTGTGGTCCGCCGCCGCCAGCCCCTGGCTGATATATGGCTGCATGGCGCTGGTCGGCGCAACCTCGATGGGGTGGAACGGCGTGCACATGGCCGAATTGGCCCGGGCCTCACCTCCTGCGCTGATCGGGGAGATCACGTCCGGTGCCAGCCTGTTCGGCTTCGTCGGCTCGATCTGTGGGCCGCTGGCCTTCGCCATCGTCGCCAGTAAAACCGGAGGCTTCACATGGCCATTCGTGCTTGTTGCCGGTCAGCTGATCGTTTTCGGCGCGTTCGCCCTTTGCCGCAGGCCAAGTGCTGCGCCGACCGGATAGTCCGGCCGAGTGGAACGGCCTTCCCGCTGCGCAGCTATGCGGTGCGCCCACCGCGTGCCAAATAGGGACCGCTCACCTCCGAGAGCAGTTGTCAGCTCCTCGAAATCCACGACGTCGATCCGGTCTGATATGCCCATGGCCCGCACACTCTCCGCTCTTGCCGACGATCTCGCCTCGGGACGGACGAGCTCGCTTGCCCTCGTGCGCGAGGCGCTCGCGCGGATCGACGCGCCCGACGGGGAGGGCAGGCTCGCCTTCATCAAGGTCCATCGCGAGGCTGCGCTGATCGCGGCCGAGGCGATGGACAGGCTGCGCGCCGCGGGGCTCGCGCCATCACCCTTCGCCGGCATCCCGATCTCGGTGAAGGACCTGTTCGACCTTGCGGGCGAGCCGACGACGGCAGGCTCCACCGTGCTCGCCGATGCGGCGCCGGCCGAGCGCGATGCGCCGGCGATCGCGCGGCTGCGGCGTGCGGGCTTCATCGTCATGGGCCGCACCAACATGACCGAATTCGCCTTCTCGGGCCTCGGTCTCAACCCGCATTACGGCACGCCGGCCTCGCCCTATGACCGCGCGACGCGCCGCATTCCGGGCGGCTCCTCATCGGGGGCTGCCGTCTCGGTGGCCGATGGAATGGCCTTCGCCGGGATCGGGTCGGACACCGGCGGCTCCTGCCGCATCCCGGCGGCGTTCTGCGGGATCGTCGGCTACAAGCCGACCGCGTCGAGCGTGCCGCGCGAGGGCGCCTTTCCGCTGTCGCAGACGCTCGATTCGATCGGGCCGCTCGCCAACAGCGTCGCATGCTGCCGCGTCCTGCATGAGATCATGAGCGGGGCGGAATTGACCCAGGAGGGGCCGACCGGCCTCAAGGGCTTGCGCATCGCCGTGCCGCAGACCGTCGCGCTCGACGGGCTCGACGCGCATGTCGCTGCGAGCTTCGCGCGGGCGCTGGATACGCTGTCCAGGGCCGGCGCCATCGTCACCGAGGAGCCCTTTGCCGGTTTCGCCGAGGTTGCGCGCCTGAACGCCAAAGGCGGCTTCGCGGCTTCCGAGGCCTATGCCCATCACCGCGCGCTGATCGAGGAAAAGGGCGACGGCTACGATCCGCGGGTGCGGATGCGCGTGCTGCGCGGCCGCAACCAGGATTGCGCCGACTATATCCAGCTCACGCACGCCCACGCCGCCTTCGTCGCGGCGATGCGCGAGGAGGCCTCGGCCTTCGACGTGCTGGCCATGCCGACCGTGCCGACGATCGCACCGACGATCGCCGAACTGGCGGAGGACGACGAGGCGTTCACCCGCATCAACCTGCTGATGCTGCGCAACCCGAGCTTGATCAACATGATGGATGGCTGCGCGATCTCGCTGCCGATGCATCCTGCGGGCGAGGCGCCGGCCGGGCTGATGCTGGCCAGGGCCGGGGGAGGCGATGCCGCATTGTTCTCGATCGCCGCGGCCGCGGAAGCCGCGCTGGCGAGTGGTCGCTGACGGCTGGACGATCCCCAGGCGAAAACGCTGGCATCGGCAAAGCAGCGGCTCGATGGAAAGCCGATGCGAGGCCAGTCATCGACCGGCCTCGGCTCTCCTCGACGCCTAGACGAGCTTCAGCTCGACATCGATATTGCCTCGCGTCGCCTTGGAATAGGGGCAGGTCCGATGCGCCTCGTCCACGAGTTCCCGCGCCAGCTCCGGATCGAGGCCGGGCAGGCTGACAGTGAGGCGGGCCTGCAGAAAGTAGGCCCCGTCGGTCATGCCCAGGTCGACCTCGGCATCAACAGCGAGATCGGCCGGGAGAGCCACCTTGCGCTTGCCGGCGGCGAGGCCGATCGCTCCGATGAAGCAGGCCGACCAGCCGGCGGCGAAAAGCTGCTCGGGGTTGGTGCCCGCCCCCGAACCACCCGGAGGCGACAGCTTGATGTCGAGCCGGCCGTCGGAGCTGCGCGAGGCGCCGTCGCGCCCACCCGTCGTATGGGTCTTGCCGGTATAGAGAACCTTGTCGATTCTGCTCATGGAACACTCCATCTCTGTTGCCGCTCCTGTCGGCGGCTGGCGATGGGGTGTTTCCCAAGCCGAGATGTCCGGTTTGTTTGCGGATCGGGCCGATCTGCAAGGAAGCGTCTGCTTTTCCCGCTGCGATACAGTGCGATACGATGTCTTGCGGCGTTTCGCGGGCGCCGAGGGCGCGGAAGCCGGCCGGCGGATTGTATCCGTTCGTATCCGGAGCACCCGATCCTACGCAGGCTTGCAGTTCCGGTCCGGGAGGACACAACGCGGATACAGCGGACGGGCTCTCTTCGCTTGCAGTCCACGCAATCGGGAACAGAACCATGTCGGAACAGATCGATCAGCCGCGCCGCAGCTTCCTGAGCACCCTGGCGCTCGGAGCAGCCTTCGCCCCGTTCGGCGCGATGAGCGGGGCCGGAGCCCAGACGCTCTCGCCCTCTCCCACCTCGCCTGCCGCCGCCGGGCGGGACGGCCACACCACCTTCGCCACGCTGAAGCAGGTCGCGGCGGGCGTGCTTAATGTGAGCTATGCCGAGGACGGCCCGGCCGATGGCCCGCCGGTGCTGCTGCTGCATGGCTGGCCGTATGACATCCATAGCTATGTCGACGTCGCCCCGATCCTGGCCAAAGCCGGCTACCGGGTCATCGTACCCTCCCTGCGCGGCTATGGCGGCACCCGCTTCCTGTCATCCGAGACGCCGCGCAACGGCCAGCAGGCGGCTCTTGCCACCGACATCGTCGCGTTCATGGATGCGCTGAAGATCGAGAAGGCGGTCATCGCCGGCTTTGACTGGGGCGCGCGGACCGCCAACATCCTGGCCGCACTCTGGCCCGAGCGCTGCAAGGCGATGGTCTCGGTCAGCGGATATCTCATCGGCAGCCAGGAACTCAACAAGACACCGCTGCCGCCCAAGGCGGAATTGCAGTGGTGGTATCAGTACTACTTCGCGACCGAGCGGGGCGCGGCCGGCTATGCGAAGTACACCCACCACTTCGCCCGACTGATCTGGGAGCTCGCCTCGCCGCAGTGGACCTTCGACGACGCGACCTTCGCGCGTTCGGCGGCTGCCTTCGACAATCCCGACCACGTTGCGATCTCCATTCACAACTACCGCTGGCGGCTCGGCCTGGCGCAGGGCGAACCGCAATTCGACGCGCTGGAGAAGAAGCTCGCCGCCTTCCCGAGCATCGGCGTGCCGACGATCACCATCGAGGGCGATGCCAACGGCGCGCCGCATCCGGAGCCGGCCGCCTACGCCAAGCGCTTCACCGGCAGATACGAGCACCGTCTGTTCAAGGGCGGCATCGGCCACAACCCGCCGCAGGAGGCGCCAGCGGAGTTCGCCAAGGCTGTGATCGACGCCGACAGGCTCTGACGCCTTCGTTCTTCCTCTCCGGGAGCCGCCCTTGTGGCGGCTCCTTCTGTTTGCAGGCGACGCGGAACCCTTCAGGGCCGCTTCCTTGTTTTTGGGAAGCATGAATGCGGCAGAGGCCGCTGGTCGCGTAGAACGCCACCATGGCGAATGGGGTCGTACCATGACGGCGTTCGTCCAACCTTGCCCGTGACCTTGGGCAACGACGAGGACCGAGGCCGGACTCGACCGTGCGGCGGAGCCCGATTGCTCTTCCCGATCAACCGAAGGTGAAGGCGTAGGCTTCCGCGCCCGCGTCGAGGAAGCGGATTTCGAAGACGCGCTCCCGCACCTCGCCGGACTGGCGGACGAGCTGGTAGAGCCGCGTTTCCGCGACCGTACCGTTGCCCTCCGCGTCGATATCGGCGCCGCGATCGGCCCCCGGTGCTGCGCCATCGACCGTGACCCGGAAGCGCACGGGCTTGCCGGCCGGACCCGGCCCGAGCACCAGATGCAGGTCCCGCGCGCTGAAGCGGAAGGCGATGCCGCCACCTGCCCGTTCGAGCCCCGCACTCTCAGGGCCGATCGTCCAGCTGCCGATAAGGCCCCACTGATTGAGCCTGAGCGTCCGGACGCTGTAATCCTGCGGCCGATCGCTTGCCACGCCCTCGGGCGAGGCGAAGCCCGCTGCCTTCAGATAGCCGAGATAGGTCTCGCCCGAACGGGCGTTGGCGAGGTCGGCCGGAGCCTGCGCGCCCGGCGCCTGCGGCGTCACGGACGCGCTCTCCGCGCCGCGATGACCCGCGGCTTCGGCCAGGAGGTCCTGGATGACCCGTTCCGTGCGCGCCTCGCCGCCTTCGCCGAACTGTCTGTAGCGGATCCGCCCCTGCGCATCGACGACATAGAGCGCGGGCCAGTAGCTGTTGCGGAAGGCGCGCCAGATCCGGAAATCATTGTCGGCCGCAACCGGATAAGCGATGCCGAAACGGGCGATCGCCTGCCGGATATTCCAGACCTTCTTCTCGAAGGCGAATTCCGGCGTGTGGACGCCGACCACGGCCAGGCCCTCATCCTTGTACGTCTCGGCCCAGGCACGGATATAAGGCAGGGTGCGGATGCAGTTGATGCAGGAATAGGTCCAGAAATTGACCAGCACGACCTTCCCGCGCAGCTGCTCTGCGGTCAGCGGGCCGGAGTTGAGCCAGCCCGTCGCGCCGGCGAAACCGGGAGCCGCGCCGAGGTCCGGCAGATTGCTGCGATAGGGCTGAACGGCATTCTCGGCCGTGCGAAGCCCGCCGGCTTCCGCAGGGCGCGGGCCGAGCTTGTCCAGCAGGCTCTGCTCGACGCCGACGGTACCGGCAAAGGAGAGCTGGGTCAGGAGGCCGGTATCGAGCCCGAAGCCGATCGCGAGCACGCTTGCCAGAACCGCGATACCGACGCCTTGGCGGATACGTTCGCCAAGCCCGAGAGAGCGCTTCAGCGCCGCGAAGATCGGGCCGCCCGCCCGCAAGGCCAAGGCAAGGGATGTCGCCGCACCGGCTGCATAGGCGGTCAGGACCAGGGCGGTTTCGGCGTTGGCTCCGTGCAGCGCAGCCCCGGTCAGCACCAAGCCGAGGATCGGGCCCGCGCAGGGCGCCCAGAGCAGACCGGTCGCGATGCCGAGCAGAAGTGATCCGCCAACGGAGCGCGGCCCTTCGACGTTGCCGGAAAGCCGATGGCCGAGCGCGACGATGGGGCGGGCGAAGATCGCGGCCGCGCGCTGCGAGATGAGCGTGATGCCGAACAGGGCTAGCAAGGCGAGCGCAGCATGGCGACCGATCTCGTTCGCCTGCACTGCCCAGCTGCCGCCGATGGCGGCAAGGCTGGCGACGGCGGAGAAGGTCGCCGCCATGCCGATCAGCATCGGCAGGATTCCACGGAGGAAGGGCCGGTCGGCGCGCGAAAAGACGAAAGGCAGGATGGGAAGGATGCAGGGGCTGAGGATCGTCAGCACGCCGGCCAGATAGGAAATGACGAACAAGGTCATGGCTGGTCCTCTTCAGGGCGGCGGAGGCGTTCCTGATGGAGCCTCCGCCGGATGCGCCAGCACTCGACCTTGCCGACGTATCTCCCGTGTTTCCCGAGGAGGCCGATCTGTAACGGCGTGTATCGACGGTGCCGGGCGAGCGGTTGCGAAAGCCCGCCCGGTAGTTGGTTCCGCTATGGGGAAACGGCCTTGGCCGCCTCGACGACCGGCTTCGAGACCTTGCGCCAGCCGGAGCCGCCGGCAAAGGCGCCGTGGACGATGACGATGTTGCGGATGGCTGCGGCTTCCACCGCCGAACATGTGCCGGCGATCGGCAGCATGAGCCCGCCGATGACGGCCGAGATGAGACGCTTGTGCATTGACGCTTCCTTCCTGCGCAGTCGAGGACGATGAAGGCAGGCAGGCCGAATGATGGGCGGCTGCGTGCGGGCGCACCCTGCCTAAACAGGACGAAGCGTTCGACGGGATTATTGTCCGCGCCGGTATCGGGCCTGACAGCCGATACACGCGCTTACAATTCTCCCGCGGAAGGCCCGAGCAAACCGCGGAGGCTCTGCTATTTCTACGGCGACGGAAGCGGAAAGCCCTTGCTGATGGACCATATCGACCATGTGCTCGTCGTCGACGACGATCGGGAGATCCGGGATCTGGTCTCGGGCTATCTGAAGAAGAACGGCCTGCGCGTGACGACGGCCGCGGACGGGCGGCAGATGCGCGCCTTCCTCGACGCCGACCGGGTCGATCTCATCGTCCTCGACCTGATGATGCCGCGCGATGACGGGCTCGTGCTCTGCCGCGAATTGCGCGCGGGCAAGCACAAGGCGACGCCGATCCTGATGCTGACCGCGCGCAATGACGACACCGACCGGATCGTCGGACTGGAGATGGGCGCCGACGATTATCTCGCCAAGCCCTTCGTCGCCCGCGAACTGCTGGCCCGGATCAAGGCCGTGCTGCGCCGGACGCGCATGCTGCCGCCCAATCTGCAGGTGACGGAAGCCGGCCAGCTTATCGCCTTCGGCGACTGGCAGCTCGACACTACCGCACGCCACCTGCTCGACAAGGAAGGCACGGCGGTCACGCTCAGCGGGGCGGAGTATCGCCTGCTGCGCGTCTTCCTCGACCATCCCCAGCGTGTGCTCTCGCGCGACCAGCTGCTCAATCTGACACAGGGGCGCGAAACCGAATTGTTCGATCGCTCGATCGACCTGCTCGTCAGCCGCGTCCGGCAGCGCCTGCGCGACGATGCGCGCGAGCCCGCCTATATCAAGACCGTGCGCAGCGAGGGCTATGTCCTCGCCATGCCGGTCGAGATCGTCACGGCGCGGCAATGAGCGTCGCCACCAGAATGGGAGGGCTCCTGCATCTGCCGCGCACGCTGCGCTGGCGGCTCTTCCTCATCCTCTTCGCCGGCCTCGCCGTGGCGCATGCCCTGTCGTTCGGCGTGCAGTTCTACGAGCGCACGATGAGCGCCAAGGCGACGATGTACACGACGCTGGAGAACGACGTCGCCACCTCGATCGCGCTGCTCGACCGCCTGCCGCCGGAGGAGCGGGCGCAATGGCTCGACCTGCTGGCGCGGCGCACCTATCGCTACGAGCTTGGGCCGGGGCTGCCCGGCATTCCGGAACTGAGCCGGCGCGCGGCGGAAGTGGCCGAGACCATCAACGTCGCTGCCGGAAAGCGCTTCCCGGTCCGTGTCGAAAGCATTCCCGGCGAGCGGGAGCATCTCCAGGCACATGTCACGCTCAGCGACGGCTCGCCGGTGACGATCGACGTGCTGCCGGCGCTGATGCCGCTGGCGACCTGGCTGCCCTATGTGCTCTTCGCCCAGCTCTGCCTGCTCGTGCTCTGCACCTGGTTCGCCGTGCGGCTGGCGATCAGGCCGCTGCTGCGGCTGACCAATGCCGCCGAAGCGCTGGACCCCAACCGCAAGACCGCGCGGCTCGAAGAGAACGGCCCGGCCGAGGTCGCGCATGCGGCGACGGCCTTCAACGCCATGCGGGACCGGATCGCGCATTACCTGCAGGAGCGCGTCCAGATCCTCGCCGCGATCTCCCATGATCTGCAGACGCCGATCACGCGGATGAAGCTGCGCGCGGAGATGGCGGAGGACAGCCCGGAGAAGGACAAGCTCGTCAACGATCTCTCCGAGATCGAGCGTCTCGTTCGCGAAGGCGTGGCCTATGCGAAGAGCGCGCATGGCGACACGGAAAAGCCGGCGCGCATCGACCTCGGCTCCTTCGTCGAGAGCATCGCCTTCGATTATCAGGACACCGGCAAATCGGTCGCGGTGTCGCGTCTGGTCGATGCCGTCGTGATGACGCGTCCCCATGCCCTGCGGCGCATCCTGACCAACCTGATCGACAATGCCCTGAAATTCGCCGGAGCCGCCGAAATCCAGCTTGAAAGGGCGCCCAGTGGAAAGCTGCGGATCCTGGTCCTCGATCGCGGCCCCGGCGTTCCCCACGATCAGCTCGATGCCGTCCTGCAGCCCTTTTTTCGGCTCGAACAATCCCGCAGCCGCGACACCGGCGGCACGGGCCTCGGCCTCGCCATCGCTCAGCAGCTCGCAGTCGCGATCGGCGGTGGATTGACGCTGGCAAACCGCCCGGACGGAGGACTTCAAGCAGAGGTGGTGCTCAACTGAGATCGTCCGCTTTGGGGCCTTCAGATCAACTCGGCGCGAGCCGCGGCACATCTCGATGCTTCACCGTCATCCCGTGCAGTTCCGGGGTGATTCATAACCGTTCAGAATACCCCATCCCCGATTTCGACTTGGACAGCCTGGGATCGCTGCGCCCACATTCGGGCAAAGAACAGAAATCGAGGGGATTACATGATCAGGAACTCTGTCATCGGGCTTGCCGGCCTGGTGTTTGCCGCCTGCCTGCCTGTCGCGGGCTCGGCTCAGGAAACCGTGCTGCGTGTCGCCGGCGATGGGGATGTTTCGACACTCGACGCGCATCGTGCCAGCGCCACCAGCGACAAGACCGTCATCGGTTGGTTGTATAACGGTCTCGTCCGCTTCAAGCCGGGCAGTGCCGATCCCAAGGATATCGAGCCCGATCTCGCCGAGCGCTGGGAGCAGTCGCCCGACGGCAAGGTCTGGACGTTCCATTTGCGCAAGGACGTCAAGTTCCAGGGCGACTGGGGCACGCTGACCGCCGACGATGTCGTCTATTCGCTGCAGCGCTCGGCCGACCCCAAGCGCTCGACCTTCTCCTCGGATTTCGCCGCAGTCGACAAGGTCGAGAAGCTGGACGACCTGACCGTACGGGTCACGCTGAAATATCCGGACGTCAACTTCCTCGGCCGCGTCACCAATTATCACGGCGGCAATATTGTCAGCCGCAAGGCTGCCGAGGAACTGGGAGACAAGTTCGGCGGGCGCCCCGTCGGCACCGGCCCCTTCGCCTTCGTCGAGCAGGTGACCCAGCAATACGTCAAGCTCGCCGCCAACCCGAACTATTTCCGCGGCAAGCCGAAGATCGACACGATCATGGTTCGCGTCATCCCCTCGGACAGCGCCCGCGAACTCGCCTTTACCTCGGGCGAGGTCGACCTGATGTATGCCAAGCGCGAGCAGCGATGGGTCGATTCCGCCCGCCGCCGCCCCGGCTTCAACGTCGAGATCTTCCGACCCGGCGAATATCGGTTGCTTCACATCAACCAGAGCGTGCCGCCGCTCGACGACATCCGGGTGCGCCGTGCCATCGCCGCCGCGGTCAATGTCGACGACCTCGTGCGCTATGTCGGCAAGGATGTGGGTCCCAAAGGTTGCTCGGTCGTGCCGCCCGGCTATCTCGGAGAAGACTGCTCCGTCCGCTACGGTTTCGACCTCGCCAAGGCGAAGGCTTTGCTGGCCGAAGCCGGTCACAAGGACGGCATCACGATCAAGGCGATCGTTTCGAACATCTCGGCGCAGCAGCCGATCATGGAGATCATCCAGGCGCAGCTCGCCAAGGCGGGGATCAAGCTCGAGATGCAGGTCGTCGACCACGCGACCTATCAGAGCCAGACGCGCAAGGACCTGAGCGGCCTCGTCTTCTACGGCGCGGCGCGCTTCCCGATCGCCGATACCTATCTCAGCGAATTCTTCCACTCGCGCGCCACGGTGAATACGCCGACCGCGGCGACGAATTTCTCGCATTGCAAGGTCGCCGACAAGGAAATCGAGCAGGCCCGCACCGCCTCGGACGCCGAGGCGCAAAAGGCTCTCTGGAAGGAGGCCCAGCACAAGATCATGGACGACGTCTGTGCCATCCCGCTCTTCGAGCTCCGACAGGTTTGGGCGCGCAGCGACAGGCTCGATTTCGGCTACGAGCTGAAGGGCGCGATGAATCTCGCCCCGCCGATCACCGAAGCGGCCACGCTGAAAGCACGCTGAGGGCGGCCGGCGCCGAGGACGTCCGACTATGGAGACGGTGCGTCGGCTCGCGAGCTATATCGCGGCCACCCGCCGGCCCTTGACGCCGGAGTTGCGGGAGGCGGCCTGCCGCAGCGTGCTCGACCTCGTCGCGGCTGCAGCCGCCGGCATCGGGGCGCCGGGTCCCCGCGCGGTTCGGCAAGCCGCCCGCGCGACGATGGCCGATGGCGCCCTTCCGGTCTGGTTCACCGGGCAGAGCTCGGGTCTTACCGGCGCGATCTGGTGCAATGCTTCGGCAGCGGCGGCCCTTGATCTCGACGACGGGCACCGGATCGCGCGCGGGCACCCCGGAGCCGCGATCATTCCAGCCGCCTTCGCCGCGGCTCAGGAGACGGCCGCAACCACGGACGAGCTGCTGCAGGCGATTGTCGTCGGCTACGAGGTTGGCGTCGCGGTCGGGGCCGCCCGGCGCTTCTATGCCAATACCGGCATGTGGTCGGGCTACGGCGTGGTCGCGGCCCTCGGCTTTCTGAGACACACCCCTGCGGAACAACTGGCGCACGCGCTCGCCATCAGCGGCATGAGCGCGCCGAACCAGCTTTATGCCGGGGCGGGTCCTGCCTTCCGCGCCCAGGAAGGCAGCGACGTCAAGGAGGGTATCGCCTGGTCGAGCGTCACGGCTGCGCACGCCGTGCTGCTGGCCGAAGCCGGGCATACCGGCCCGCTGACCTTGCTCGACAATCACGAGCATTTCCGGCTCGAAGGGCTGGCAGACGGGTTCGGCCGGCAACACTACATCATGCGCAACTATATGAAATTCCTTGCCTGCTGCCGGCATGTCCATGCCCCTGCCGATGCATTCCTCGGTCTTCTCGCGGAGAATCGCATCGACCCGCGCCGCATCGACTCCATCGACGTCGCCACCTATAGCGGCGCGCTGCGCCTGGCGAACCGGCCGCGCCCGCAGGGTTTCACGGACATCCAGTTCAGCATCCCGTATTGCCTCGGCCTGATCGCGATCGACGGGCCGGAGGCGCTCCTGCCGCTGACCGAGGCGGCGGTCGATCGGCCCGATATCGTCGCGCTGGCGGAAAAGGTTTCGCTGCACCTCGATCCCGAGCTCGACGCCCGTTTTCCGGCCGAGACGCTGTCCCGCGTCACCATAAGGGCCGAGGGCCGCGCATTCGTCTCTCCGGTTACGGCGCCGCGCGGGGAGGCCTCTGATCCCCCGTCATGGGCCGATCTCGAAGACAAGCTGGAGCGGGCCTGCCGCTTCGTCGCCGCGCCGGCACAGCGGCATGATGTGATCGCCGCGCTTCGCCGCCTGCGCGAGGGCGATCACGCGCCATTGCTGCAAGCCCTGGCGACGGTGAGGCTCACCCCGGCGTAAGGATCGTCCGCGATATCTCCGCTGCTGCCTGTCGGGCGCCGTCAAGGAACGCCTCGACGAGCCGGGCATTGCGGCTGTCGCGGATGCGGCAGAGTTGGAAATCGAGCTGAACGGCGGGATCGAAGCTTCGGATCGCCACCTTGCCCCGCAAGCCCCCGATGGCGGAGGGATGAACCAGCGATATGCCGACGCCGGCGGAGACGAACTCGCAGAGCGTCGGCGAAATGCTCACGACCATGACGATATTCGGCGCGACACCGTGTGCGTCGAAGACCTGGCCGATACGCCGGGCCGTGAAGCTCTCCGGATCGAACGAGACGAAGGCGACGCCGTCGATATCCGCCGGGGTGATCACGCTCTTTTCCGTCAGCGGATGGTCGAGCGGCAGGATGCAGACGAGCGGATGGGCCATCAGCGGCTCGGCGACGATGTAGGGATTATCGATCGGCGCGACGGTGAATCCGACATCGAGCTTTCGGGTGACGAGCCCATCGGCGATCCATTGCGAACTGCGCGACTGCACCGAGCAGAACACCCCCGGCTGGCTGGCGAGAAAACGCGAGGTCGCCTGCTGGATAAAGGAGCCCGAGAGCGCCGGCATGACGCCGATCAGCAGCCGGCTCTGCTCGTCACGGCGGATCGCTTCCACCGCATTCTCCACCTGGCGCACCCCGGCAAAGATGCGGTCGATCTCCTCGTAGAGCCGCATGCCGCGCCGGGTCGCCGTCAGCCGCCCTTTCACCCGGTCGAACAGCTGCAGGCCCGTATCCGCTTCGAGATGGGCGATCAGCTTGCTCATCGCCGGCTGAGAGATGTTCATCATATCGGCGGCGCGGCTCACCGTGCCGTATTCGATGACCGCCTTGAAGGCCTCGATCTGCCGCAGGTTGAGCCGTCGGACCATTGCATAACCCTGCGGAATAGGAGGCCGATAAAAACGACTTTGACGAAATACAACATGGCTCCCTAACGTCGAAGCCGGCAAGGGAAAATCGCATGCGGCCCGACATCGTCGTCATCGGAGGAGGAACTGTCGGGGCAGCCATCGCCTACGGCCTCGCCAAGCGACGCCAGAACGTGTTGCTGCTCGATGGCGACGATGGCGACTTCCGCGCGGCGCGTGCGAATTTCGGCCTGGTCTGGCTGCAGGGCAAGGGGCTCGGCATGCCCGCCTACCAGGCCCTGACACGCCGGAGCATCGCGCTGTGGCGTTGCCTTTCCGATGCACTCCAGGCCGAGACCGGAACCGACCTGTCATACGAGCAGAATGGCGGCCTTGCCTTCTGTCTCGGCGAACAGGCCTTTGAAAAGCGGCGCCTCGATCTGCTGCGCCTGCACAACCAGCGCGGCGAAGGCGAGCCCGACTGGGAGATGCTCGACAGATCGGCGCTGGAGCGCCTGCTGCCCAAGGCGGGTTTGGGGCCGGAGGTGACGGGAGCGAGCTTCGGCCGGCACGACGGCCATGCCAATCCGTTGCGGCTTCTGGCGGCGCTGCATGGCGGGCTGACACGTCTTGGCGGTCGCATTCGCCACCGTTCACGCGTCGAGCGCATCGAACCGGCGGGCCCGGATTTCCGTCTCGTCCTGGAGGGCGAAACGTTGACGGCGCCACGCATCGTCATTGCCGCCGGGCTCGGCTCGGCGGAGCTCGGCCGGCAGGTCGGCCTCGATGTGCCTGTTCACCCCGAGCGCGGCCAGGTGCTCGTCACCGAGCGGCTCGCCCCCTTCCTGCCGCTGCCGGCGAGCGGCCTGCGCCAGACGGCGGAAGGCACGGTGATGATCGGCGCGACCAAGGATGAGGTGGGCCTCGATACTTCGACGACGGCAACGGCGGCTGCCGAGCTGAGCCGCAAAACCGTCAAGGTGGTCCCGGCGCTCGCGGCGGCGAGGCTCGTCCGCCAATGGGCAGGCTTGAGGATCATGACGCCCGACGGCTACCCGATCTATGCCCAATCACAGAGCCATCCCGGCGCCTTCATCGCGCTCTGCCATTCCGGCGTGACGCTCGCTGCCATCCACGCCGAGCTTCTGGCCCGGGCGATCATGGACGGCTCCTTGCCTGAGACCCTTTTTCCTTTTCACCAGAGACGCTTCGATGTTCCGCAAGCTGCATGATCCGGGGCCGGCCGCTGTCACGGTCTATGTCGACGGGCACCCTTTGCTGGCCGAGGCCGGGGAGAGCGTCGCCGCCCTGCTATTGCGTCAGCCAGAAGGCTGGAGCCGGACCACGCCGGTGTCGGAGAGCTCCCGCGCGCCCTACTGCATGATGGGCGTCTGCTTCGAATGCCTTGTCGAGGTCGATGGACAGGGCTCCGTGCAGGGCTGCCTGACGCCGGTCCAGGACGGCATGTCCGTCACGCGCCAGCAAGGACGCCGGAGCCTCTCGGCATGAGCGATGCCCACACCGACCTCCTCATCGTCGGCGCGGGGCCGGCGGGCATGGCCGCCGCCGTGACCGCACGCCGCCATGGCCTCTCGGTGCGCGTCATCGACGAGCAACCGGCGCCCGGCGGCCAGATCTGGCGCGCGATCGAGACCGTCGCTGCGACGCCGCGCCTGGCAAGGCTCGGTGACGCGTATCGTGCTGGCGTCGATCGCGCCGCCGCCTTCCGTGCCTGCGGCGCGCTCTACGAGGCGCAAAGCCAACTCTGGCAGATCGAACCGGGCTTTCGCGCCTTCCTGACGCGGGAAGGGCGGGCCCGCAGCGTGACTGCAGAGGCCGTCATCCTCGCCACCGGTGCGCAGGAACGCCCGGTGCCGTTCCCGGGCTGGACGCTGCCGGGCGTGCTGACGGTGGGCGCCGCGCAAATCCTGCTGAAAACGGCCGATTCCGTGCCCGAAAAGCCGGTCTGGATCGCTGGCTGCGGGCCGTTGCCCCTGCTCTACATGACGCAGCTTCTGGCCGCCGGCGGGCGGATCGCGGGCTTTCTCGATACCACGCCGCGCGGCCGGCTAGGTGCGGCGCTCCGGCATCTGCCGCAGGCGCTCGGACGCCTCGGCGACCTCGCCAAGGGCCTGTCCTGGTCGCTGGCGCTCAGGCGGGCCGGCTTTCCGATCATCCGCCATGTCACGGAGCTTCACGCCAAGGGCGCCGGTCATCTCGAACAGCTGCGCTACCGCACGGAGGACGGCATCGAACGCAGCGTCGCCGCCGAGGTGCTGCTCGTGCATGAAGGCATCGTGCCCAACATCCACGCGCCGCTCGCGCTCGGCTGTGCGGTCAGCTGGCATCCCGGCCAGTCCTGCTACATCCCGACCCTCGATGCCTGGGGCGAGACCTCGCAAGCGGGCGTCTTCGTCGCAGGCGACGGCGCGGGCATCGGCGGCGCCGAGGCGGCCGAGCCGCGCGGGCGGATCGCGGCACTGCGCGTCGCCGCCAAATTGGGAAGGCTCGGAGAAGATGCGGCGGCGGCAGCGGCACGCACGGAACGGGCGGTGCTTTCGCGTGCGCTCGCCCTGCGGCCCTTCCTCGATGCGCTCTACGCGCCGCGCCGGCAGGTCTTCGCCCCCGCCGACGAGACGCTGGTCTGCCGCTGCGAGGAGGTCACGGCGGGCGAGTTGCGCATCCTCGCCAAGCAGGGGCGCCCCGGCCCGAACCAGCTGAAGGCCTTCACCCGCGCCGGCATGGGCCCCTGTCAGGGGCGGCAATGCGGTTACACGATGGCGCATATCCTCGCCGCGGCTCAGAACCGGCCGGTCGAGGAGGTCGGGTTCTATCGTATCCGACCGCCCCTGAAGCCGGTGACGCTGGGCGAACTCGCCAGCCTCGACGAGCGGGAGCCGGCCGCATGACCGCCGAACCGGTCGATGTCGCGGTGGTGGGCGGCGGGTTGCACGGCCTGTCGGCCGCGCTGCATCTGGCTCGCGCCGGCCGGCGTGTCGTGGTGATCGAGCGGCGCTGGACGGGACGGCATGCATCGGGCGCCACCGCAGCCGGCGTGCGGACGCTCGGCCGCGACATCGCCGAGATCCCGATCTCGCTCGAAGCCATGGCGATGTGGCACCGGATCGCGGAGATCGTCGGCGACGACTGCGGCTTTCATGCGCACGGGCAGCTCCGCATCGCGGAACGGGAGGAGCACATGCCGGACCTGCTGCGGCGCGAGGCGAAGATGCACTCGCTCGGCTATGGCCACGAAGAAATGATCGATGCGAAGGAGCTTCGCCGTCTCGTGCCGGCGCTGAGTCCGCATTGCGTCGGGGCTCTGGTGGCGCGACGCGATGGCGCCGCCGATCCGCATCGGACCATCCTCGCCTTCCGCCGCGCCTGCCTCGCGGAAGGCGTCGTCATCGCCGAGGGCTGCGGCGTCGAGGCGCTCGACCGGCAGGGATCGGACTGGCTGCTCATCTGTGGCGAGCGCCGCTTCCGCGCTCCGGTCGTCGTCAACGCCGCGGGGGCCTGGGCCGCCCGGCTGGCGGCGCTGTTCGGCGACGGGATCGCGCTCGGCGTCCGCGCCTCGATGATGATGGTGACGGAACGCCTCGCGCCGCTGCTTGACCCGGTCGCCAGCGTGGTCGGCCGGGCGCTGTCATTCAAGCAGTCGGACCAGGGCACGCTGGTGATCGGGGGCGGCCTGCAGGGTGCGGCCGATCTCGACCTCGAACGCAGCACGGTGAACTTCAGCGAGCTCGCCAAGGGTGCGCGCGCCGCGAGCGACCTTTTCCCGGCGGTACGGGGCGTTCGCATCGCCCGCTGCTGGACGGGCATCGAGGCGCAGACATCAGACCATCTGCCGGTGATCGGCGCTTCGCCGAACGCGCCCGGGCTGTACCATGCCTTCGGCTTCTCGGGGCACGGCTTCCAACTCGTCCCGGTCGTCGGGGCCATCCTTGCCGAACTCGTCGTCGAGGGCCGGACCCGGCGCGAGATCACCGCCTTCGCTCCCCAGCGCCTGATGCAGGAAAGGGCCGCCGCATGACGAGCTTCGTTCTCAGGCGTCTCCTGCTCGCCATACCCACGCTCTTCGTGATGCTGACGGCGATATTCGTGCTCGTGCGGCTCGTACCGGGGGATGCGGCCTCCGTCATCCTCGGCGACCAGGCAAGCGCCGCATCGCTCGCGGCGCTGCGCGAAAAGCTCGGCCTCGACCAGCCGGTCCATCTCCAGTATCTCGCCTTCGTCGGCAACCTCCTCACCGGGGATCTCGGCCAGTCGCTCAGCAGCGGCCGCAGCGTCGTCCAGGAGGTCCTGCTCGTCCTGCCCTCGACGATCGAGCTGACGATCGCCGCCATCGCGATCGGCCTCGTCTTCGGCCTGCCGCTCGGTGTCGCGGCCGCGCTCAGCCGCAACGGCTGGGTCGACTATGTCGCGCGCGTCGTTTCGCTGGTCGGACTGTCCTTCCCGGCTTTCGTCTCCGGCATCCTGATGCTCATCATCTTCGCCATCCAGCTCGGTTGGTTCCCCGTGCTGGGCAATACCAGCGGTTCCGGCGACCTGACCGACAGGCTGCGTGCGTTGGCGCTGCCGGCCCTCAATCTCGGCATCATCATGACCGCCTATGTGATGCGCGTGACCCGCGCGGCGATGCTCGGCGTCCTGACCGAGGACTATATCCGGACGGCCCGAGCCAAGGGCGTGAGCCCCGGCCAACTCGTCGTGACGCATGCCCTGCGCAACAGCCTGATCCCGATCATCACGGTGGTGGGGCTCTATTTCGGCACGCTGATCGGCAATTCGGTGCTGACCGAGATCATCTTCAACCGGCCGGGGCTGGGCAAGCTGATCATCGGCGCGCTGAACTCCCGCGACTACACGCTGCTGCAGGGGCTGATGATCATCTTCGCCATCTGCGTGATCATCGTGAACACGGCGACGGACATGGCCTATGGCCTCGTCGATCCCAGGGTGAAATACACATGAGCGCCGTCCCCAGCACGACCGTCGACCTGCGGCCGGGTGGCCTATGGCTCGCCTTCAGCCAGAACAAGCTCGCCTGGATCGGCCTCGTCCTTCTCGCCTTCATCGTCTTCGTGGCGGCCTTTGCGCCCTGGCTTGCGCCTTACGATCCGCTGGAGCAGAACATCGTCGCGCGGCTCGAGCCGCCATCGGCCGAATTCTGGCTCGGGACCGATTCCTACGGCCGCGACGTGCTCTCGCGCCTGATCTACGGCGCCCGCATCTCGCTCTTCGTCGGCTTCGTCGCGATCCTCATCGCCATGCTGATCGGCACCGCGATCGGCGTGGCCGCCGGCTATATCGGCGGAATCTTCGACCAGCTCGTGATGGGCGTGCTCGACGTGTTGCTCGCCTTCCCGACCTTGCTGCTCGGCCTGATGATCGCGGCGATGCTGGGCGCCAGCCTTGAGAACCTGATAATCGCGATCGCCGTCACGGAGATCGCGCCTTTCGCTCGCGTCGCCCGCGCGCCGACGATTACGCTGCGCCAGCGCGATTTCGTCGAGGCCAGCCGCTCCTATGGCTGCGGGCCGTTCCGGATCATGACCCGGCACATCCTGCCCAACATGCTTTCGGACGTGGTGGTGATGAGCTCGCTCTGGCTGGCATCCGCGATCCGGACCGAGGCCTCGCTGAGCTTCATCGGGCTCGGCGTGCCGCCCCCCGCCGCGACCTGGGGCAGCATGATTCGCGAGGGCTTCGAGAACATCCTCGACGCCTGGTGGCTCGCGGTTTTCCCGAGTCTCGCGATCCTCGCGACGGTGCTGGCGCTCAACCTGCTCGGCGATGCCCTGCGCGATGCATCCGATCCACGCATGCGGTCCAGGTGACGACGAGATCAGTCCCGTGCTGGGGTCAGCGCGCGAGCCTGCCTCGCTTCACGGTCTCGCGCGGGCTTTCTCCGAAAGCCTTTCGGTAGGTCAATGACAGGCGACTCGGGTGCACGAAGCCCCAACTGGCGGCGATCTCGGCAACGCTCCGGTCGCCACCTGCTACAAGCTCGTCCCTGAGCCCTTCGAGGCGATAACGCATCAATGTGGAAAGAGGGGTTTCGTCGCGATAGCGTTTGAAAGAGTACTGCAGAGCTCTCACCGAGATGCCGAGGTGCGCGGCAACATCGCTTACGCCGATGGGCTCCTTGCGATGGGCAAACATGAAGTCCTCTGCCTTTGCCACCTCCGCCAAGGCGATGGTTTCTCCGCGCGCAGATAATCCCAAGAGTTGGTCTTTGCCCAAGCTTGCCACTGCCAGCTCGATAAAAGCATCCTTGCATCTTCTGAGTTTGATATTGGATGACTCGAGCATATTATGGCTGAAAAGCAGATCCATGATGATGTTCGTGTAGTTGAAAAACGCCGATCCCAATAAGCTGCTTTTGTCGATAACGAATACAAAATCGCTCAAACTGCGAATCGGATACCCAAGATGGGTAGCGAGATTGGCTCGCACGGTGTCGACGCGCGCCATGAATATTATATCGCGGCGGCCAGCAGAGTATGCGATGGATTTTATTGTTCTCGCGTTGCAGAATGTTATCAGATTATCATTGCTTATGGAATCGTGTTTTGAAAATCTGATTTCGGAAGATCCGGAAATCGGAACATGGCAAAGTACGAAATCACCTTCAGTCGACGGATTAAATCTGATCCCGTTGGTGAATTCGCTTCGCCCCATGACGAAATCATCATAGGCGACGAGGTCGGAGCGGACATCGAGTCTTGAGCGTTCGACTGGAGTTGCAATACAGGGAGCGAAGAGGCGGCTCGGCGTCTCCGAAACATAATCCACGTCATCCGACGCGATATTGATTTTCCAGTTTGATTTCTCTTCGGTCAAGGCGGTCCCCGCTAACAGCTTCACGCGTGCCCTAACCGCCGGCTCTAAGCCATCGCCATAAAGTGCGCCGATATCACCGGTAGATCGACGATATCGTCTTCCAAGCCAACCACCTGACGCAGAGCCTGCCTTGGAAACAGCGACGTTGGCGTTGTCTCCGAGGTGCGCACTCTGGCGTGCGCTCCGGAGAAGCCGCCAGGGACATCTTCAACTTGCCTCTTAAATATACCCTGTTGGCCCCGATGGGTGTCAAGCGTCACTATCGCCTCTAAGCAGGAGGAGTCAGCGCATCGGGTATCAAAATATTGTAACTTTAGCCTTCCATCTAGCAAGAAAACGAACAGTATATCCATAAAGCGAATATCAATTCATAAAAATAGCCAGCTAATTCAGCGAATTAACTATTTAGTGTCAGATTATTGCCAGTTTTCGCTCACGGAATGTCAACGACAGTTGCGGAAGCGGAGCTTGATTCCTGATCAACCAAGAACAGAGGCGCTTCTGTTGGAGGCTTCCCATACGATCGGCAATGCCGGGGCGTCGAGACATAGTCTAGATGCGGCGCTTTCGGCTCGCCTACCCCTCGAACTCGACGCTTCCCGTGTCAAGCACGCGGATCTGACGTTCGTCCAGCTCGTCGTTTCCGCAGCGAAGTCCTTCGAAGCGTGCAGGCTGCCGTTTTCCATCCTGCGCGCTTCCAAGCCCGCCAGCGCGGCATTCGCCCGCGCCGGCGTAGTGCTGCCCGCGCATCTCAATCCTTTTGAAGGGGAAGGAGCTGGCCATGGCGACGATACTCACGGTCGATGATTCTCCGAGCATCCGCCAGATGATCCGGCTGGTGCTCGCTCCAAACGGGCACGTCATCGTCGAGGCCGGCGATGGTTCCGAGGGGCTTGAGAAGGCGAAGGCCGAAAGCTTCGATCTGGTGGTCACCGATCTCAACATGCCGGTGATGAACGGCATGCAGATGATCCGCGGCCTGCGTGCGCTGCCGTCCTTCACGGGCGTGCCGATCGTCTTCCTGACCACCGAATCCGACGATGCCGTCAAACAGGAGGCCAAGGCCAAGCAGATCCTGCTGGTCGTGCCCTATCCCGCCGGAGGCGCTGTCGACCTTGCGGCGCGGTTGGTCGCGGAAAAACTGCGTCTCGATTTCGGCCAGTCGATCGTCGTCGAGAACCGGCCCGGCGCCAACGGCATGGTGGGAGCGGCAGCCGTGGCGCGGGCACAGCCTGACGGCTATACGCTGCTGATGGCGCCGCGGGAGGTGTTCGGGATCAATCCGATCCTGATGCCGCAGCAGGCGATCGATGGGAAGCGCGATTTCGCCTATATCGGCGTCGTTGCTACGGGCCCCTACGTTCTCGTCGTCAATCCCGGGCTCGGCGTGAACAGTTTCGCGGAGCTGGCTGCGCTCGCGAAGCAGCGCGAACTCGCCTATGCCAGCTTCGGCAAGGGCAGCATGGCCCACCTCAACATCGAGGCGCTGGCGCGGCGGCTTGGCGTCAAGATGGTCCATGTGCCCTATCGCGGGGCGCCGCCAGCCGTCACCGCGGTCGCGACGGGCGAAGTCGCCTTGACCATCACCACGCCGCCGGCCGCGATCTCCCTGATGCAGGATGGGAAGTTGAAGGCGATTGCGGTCGGTAGCGACCGCCGTCTGCCCCAGATGAACGACGTGCCGACGATGGCGGAACTCGGCCTCGCCGACGACCCCCTGATCCCGAATTTCTTCGGTCTCGTCGCCCCGGCCCGGACCCCTGCGCCGATCGTCGAGCGGCTGAATGCGGCTGCCGCGAAAGCGATCACCGCTCCCGAAATCGCGGCCAAGCTCGAAGCCAGCGGCCTCGTTCCCGCGCCCGGCTCGCCTTCGGACATGGCGCGTCTCGTCAACGCGGACGTCGAGCGCTTCGGTCGGCTGATCCGGGAACTGGATATCAAGGTCTCAGAGTAAGCCCCTGCGCTCGCAGGAAGCGGCGGCTCCCATCAAAGCCGCATGCCGCCATCCACCGCGATCTCGGCGCCGTTGATATAGCTTCCCTCTGGAGAGCAGAGCAGCAGCGCCAGACCTGCGCAATCATCGGGGAGGCCGATCCGGCCGAGCGGGATGCGTGCGAGAGCCTGCTCCTCGCGGCCGGGCTGAGCCAGGATCGAGCGATTGCGATCGGTGCGGATGGCGCCGGGCTGGATGACGTTGAAGGTGATGTCCCCGGCTCGCGTGGTCCGGGCGAGGTTCAGGATCATGTTCGTCTGCGCGGCCTTGGTGGCGGCGTAATAAAGGCAGTCGGCGTTGGCGCGCGCCTCCTGCACGGAGCCGATCGCGATGACGCGGCCAAAACCGCCGGCTTGCATTGCGGGGAGAAAGGCTTTCAGGAGCCGCGCCGTCGCGTGCAGATTGACCTCGCTCTGCACTGCCAGAGCCTCGTCGCTCAATTCGGCAAGCGTCTGGCGGATCTCGACCGAGGCGCAGAGCACGAGGATGTCGGGCGCGAGCGCCTGCCTATCGAGTTCGGCGTGCATCCGGCCGATGGCGTCCGGCTGGGCGAGATCGGCGATGAGCGGTGTCGCCTGTCCGCCGCTGCCAAGGCGACGGGCGACCGCATCGGCCTCTTCGTCGCGATCGTGGATGACGATATGCGCGCCCGCGCCGGCCAGGGCCGTCGCGATGGCGAGGCCGATCCCGCGCGCCGCGCCGGTAACCAGCGCGACGCGTCCCGAAAGTGCGCCCGTCATCAGCCGAGCAGCGGCTTCACACGGGCGGTCGCATCGTCCATCGCCTGCTGCGCCGGCTTGCGGCCGAGCACCGCGGCCTGCGTCTCCTCGATGAAGATGTCGTGAGCGCGTGCCTGTTCGTCGAACGCCGGGAGATGGATGCGCGAGGCCTTGAGCGCTGCGGCCTCGTCGGCGGCATAGGGCATCGCCGCCTTCAGCTTCTCGTCGGCATAGGTCGAGATGCGCACGGGGCCGTTGCCGTTCAACGCCATCGCGGTCGTGCCGGCCTTGGAGGAGAGCGCGCGGATGAACTCCCAGCTCAGCGGTTTCTGCTTGGCGTTCTTCGGGATCATCAGCGACCAGAACTCGACCGTCGGCGCGAAGGCGACCTTGCCGGCGAGATCGGCCGCCATCGGCGGCAGCAGCGATTTGAAGCGCCCGCCATACTTGCCCTTGGACGGGTCGTTATAGGTGACGAGCCGGGCGAAGGGGTTGATCGTCATCGCGGCCCGGCCCTGCTGCATCCAGGTCGTGATTTCCTCGTTGTTCACGGTGGCGAAGTTCCGCGGCAGCACGCCGGCCTTGTAGAAATCGGCGAGCAAAGAGAGCGTCTTCACCATCGGCGGCTCGGCCGCGACGATCTTGCCGTCCGATGTCATGTAGTCGCCGCCGAGGCAGCGGGCGAGGGTGAGGAAGTTCGAGGCGAAGACGGCGGTGAAGGCGAGGCCGTAGACCTGCGTGCCGTCCTCGCGCTTGAAGGTGAGCTTGCGGGCGAGCTCCGTCAGCTCCTCGAAATTCGTCGGCAGCTTGGTGACGCCGCGCTCCTCCAGCAACGCTTCGTTGTAGATCAGCGCGTTCGTCGCATGGCGCACCGGGATGCCGTGCAAGGCATCGCCGACCTTGAGCGGCCCGATGAGACCGGGCGCGAAATCGTCGAAAGCCTCGATCGGCGCCTGCTTCATCAGCGCGTCGAGCGGCTCGAAGAGCTGGAGATTGCGGGGCACAGCGCGGCCATTGACGAGATAGGCGACGTCGATCGAGGTCTCCGACAACGAGGCTTCGCGCAGCAGCCGCTCAAGCACGGCGTTGACGTCGCCGAAGGTCACCCAGTTCACATCGGCGCCATTGGCTTTGCGGAAGCCCTCGGTCGCGTCACCGCCGGGGCCCGTCGTCGCCGCCGTCTGGTGGACGCGATGGCCGAGCGCCGTCAGCGTCTTTGCCTGGGCGAGGGCGCCTTTCGGCAGAAGTGCCGAAGTGGCGGCGGCACCAGCGAGAGCGCCGAACCGGCGGCGCGAGATCCGAAACGTCATCGATGTCCTCCGGGATTGTGTCTCCGGCGCCGTTACCGCGCCGTATTCTCGATCGTTCAGGCCGGCAGCAGCGGCTGCACGCGCTTGACCAGAGAGGCCATCGCCTCCTCCGGCGTCTTCATGCCGAGCACGGCGGCCTCCGCCTCTTCCTTGAAGAAGTCGCCGGCCCGTGCCGCCTCGTCGAAGGCCGGCAGGGGCACGCGCGCCACCTTCAGCACCTTCAGCTCCTCGGCGGCGTAGGGCACCGTTCCGGCGAAGCTCTGGTCGGCATAGGTCGAGGCGCGCACCGGCCCGTTGCCGTTGAGGGCGGCCTTCAGCGTCGCATCCTTGGCGGTCATCGCCTTGATGAAGCTCCAGGCGAGATCCTTGCGCTTGGCATTCTTCGGGATGACCATGCCCCAGAACTCGACCTTCGCGGGGGCGGCATCGTATTTGCCGGAGAGCGTCTTCGAAGCGGGAACCGCGATCGTCTTGATCTTGCCGGGGAATTTCGACTTCTGCGGATCGTTGTAGATGCGGTTGCGACCCATGCTCTGCAGGCTCATCGCTGCCCGGCCCTGCTGCATCCAGACATTCACGTCCTCGGGCGAAAGCGTCGCGAAATTGCGCGGGAAAGCGTTGGCCTGGAAGAGTTCACGCAAGATGCGCACCGCGTTCAGCATCGGCGGCTGGTCTGCGACGCATTTGAAGTCGGGCGTGATGAAGTCGCCGTCCCAGGCGCGGGCGAGGTCGATCACGTTGGGATAGGTGACGCCCGGCGTGCAGAGACCGACGACCTGCGTGCCGTCGGCGCGGCGATAGCTGCAGGCCTTGGCGATCTCGATCATCTCCTCGATCGTCGCCGGGGGCTTGGAGAAGCCCTTCTCGGCCAGGATCTCCTCATTGTAGTGCAGGCCGGAGGAGGCATGGCGGAAGGGGATGGCGAGCTGCTTGCCGCCGACCTTCATGCCTTCCATCAGGCCGGGGAAAATGTCGGCGATGTCCTCGACCGGGTCCTTCTTCAGATACTCGTCGAGCGGCTCGAACAGCGTCGCCGCGCGGGGCACGACCTGCGTGTTGACGACGAAGCCGACATCGACCGAGGTCTCGCCGAGGCTGGCTTCGCGGAACAGCCGCTCCTGCAGAGGGCCGGTGTCGAAGGTCGTCCATTGGACGGTGACGCCGTTCTTCTGCGCCCAGTCCTTGGTGATGTCGCCGCCCTGCGCGCCGGTCGCGACCGTCTGCATGACGCGATGAGTGAAGACGTTGAACGGGCCGCTTTGCGCGTGAGCCTGCCCGGCGCCGAGCCCGGCGAAGCTCAAGCCCAGAATGCCCGCCCCGAACTGCCTACGGTCGAGCGTGGTCCTCTGGCTCATGGTGATCCTCCCTGTGGTTCGCGAGTTCCGCGATGGCGGCTTCTGCCGCTTCGAAATGCTTGTTCATGGCGGCGAAAGCCCCGGCCGCATCGCCAGCCCGGATCGCATCGACGACCCGGACATGGCGTGCAAAGGTGCGCTGCCAGTCCTCGGGGCCACGGGCCTCGCGCGAATTGAAGATCTCCATCACCTCGCGGATCACCGGCCTCAGGCCCCGGATCTGGAAGTCGAGCAAGGCGGTTGCCGGACGAGGCGGCGACGGCCTCGTGGAAATCGAGATCGGCCTCGATCCAGCGCGGCACGTTGCCGAGCGCATCTTCCATCCGGGCGAGGATGAGGTCGAGCTTCTCGAGGTCCTCGGCCGAGCGCCGCTCGGCGCTATGGGCCGCGGTCGGCGGCTCGAGGATACGGCGCAGCTCCACCGCCTCGGTCAGCCCATTGCTGCGGCCACGCACGGCGAAGCGGTAGAAGCGGTCGAGCGGAGCGGCATCGAGCGCTCGCACGCGGGTTGGCTTGCCCTGCTGAATGTGGACGACGCCCATCGCGGCGAGCTGGCGAATGGCTTCGCGCGCGATCGGCTTGCTGACGCCGAAGGAAGCGGCGATCCGCGCTTCCGAAGGCAGGAAGTCGCCCGGCTTCAGCCGTCCGTCATGGATCGCCTGGGTGATGCGCTGGATCACCGCATCGCCGAGGCGCATCGGCACGACATCGCCGCCCGCGAAGGGGTCTTCGTCGTCCAGCACCGATCGGGCGATATCGCTCATCAAATTCCTCCGGTAGTGATCATTGACAGATGCCGCGTTCCTTGGCAACTGTTCAACCTATCAGATAAGATGATGTCCTTCAGGGAGGACGCCGCCTCATGTCGGCCGGCCGCATATCGAAGATCGTCGTGCATCCGCTGCGTGCGACGCTGCCCAAGGTTCAGCGGACGTCGCAGGGCGACTATCCCGCGATCGAGCTGGTCGTCGTCGAGGTCGAGACCGAGGACGACATCGTCGGCTTCGGCGAAGGGCTGTGCCGCCGCGGTGCGGCCGGCTATGCGCGCTTCATCGAGGAGGCGTTGGTTCCGCGACTGCTCGGACGCGACGCGGCCGATCGCAGGGCGCTCTGGAAAGCGATGCGTGCCGCGCTGTCGGGGCGCCCCGGCGGCCAGATCGTCGAGGCGATCGCGGCGGTCGACATCGCGCTCTGGGACATCGCCGGAAAGCAGGCTGGGCAGCCGATCCACAAGCTGCTCGGCGGCATGGGGCGCACGGAGGTCGCCGCCTATGCCTCCTCGATCAACTGGCTCGACGATGCGACGGTCGAGGCCGAGGTGGCGGCCGTGCTCAGGGCCGGCTTCCGCGAGATCAAGGTCAAGCTCGGCCATCCGCTCAGGGATGCGGTGGCGCGGGCGAAGCTGGTCCGCAGGCTCGCCGGCGACGACATCGCGCTCTATGTCGACGCGAACTGGGCTTATGACGTCGACGACGCCATGATCGTCGGCCGCGCGCTTGCCGATCTCGGCTACGGCTTCTTCGAGGAACCGATCGCTCCCCATGATCGCGAGGGCTATCGCCGCCTCGCCCAGCACCTGCCGATCCGGCTCGCTGCCGGCGAGAGCGACTTCGTTGCGGGCGAAGCGCTGGTCATGCTGCAAGATCGCTCGCTCGGACTGATCCAGCCCGACGTGACGCGCTCCGGCGGCATCACCGAGACCTGGCGCATCGCCGAGCTGGCAGCGACCTTCAACACGGCTTACGCGCCGCATGTCGGCTGGTCGGGCGCGATCTGCGTGGCTGCGAGCCTGCAACTGGCAGCGGCGGCCGAGAGCTTCCGCACCTTCGAATGCATGGTCTATGAGAACCCGCTGCGCGACGCGTTCACGCAGCCTATCGTCGGCGAAGGCTCGCAATTGGTCGACGGCAAGCTCGCCGTCCCGCAGGGACCGGGCCTCGGCATCGAGATCGATCGCGAGGCGCTGAAGCGCTTCAGGATCGCGTGAGGCCGGGGATGCGACTCTCCCTACCTTTCGTCCATTGCGCTCATGAACCACCGTGTCATCCCGGACAAGCCGCGCAGCGGCGCCGATCCGGGATCCATCGGAGGCCTCTGCTCCCTACGATGGATCCCGGGTCTGCGCTTCGCTTGCCCGGGATGACGGCGCGAACTGGTGAGACGTTGCGAGGACGACTATGACCACGCGCACGCCTCTCTCCGCCATCGCGCTCGTCACTCCGGTCCAGTTGATGATCGGCGGCATCATCTTCCTGCCGGCGATCTATGTGTTCTGGCTGAGCCTCAACCAGTCGACCTTCGGCCAGCAGGCGAGCTTCGTCGGCCTCGCCAACTACGCAAAGGTGCTGAGCGATCCCTATTTCTGGAAGGCGCTGCTCAATACGGTGATCGTCGTCGCCGTGGTCGTGCATGTCGAACTCCTGATCGGGCTCGGCATGGCGCTGTTCTTCGCCTCCGGCGTGCCGGCCCGCGCCCTGCTGCTCGCCATCGTGCTCGCGCCCTATGCGGTGAGCGAGGTCTCGGCTGTGGTGATGTGGCGCTATCTCTTCGAGCCCGATGTCGGGATGATGAGCCGGCTCCTGGCCTCCATCGGATTGCCGCCGATCGAATGGGCGGTGAATCCGAGCCACGGCCTCGCCATGGTCAGCCTGCTCTCGGTCTGGCTGCACCTGCCCTTCTCGTTCATCATCCTCTACGCGGCCCGGCTCTCGATCCCGACCGATCTCTATGAGGCGGCTGCCATCGACGGGGCTTCGGCCTGGACGTCCTTCCGCCGGATAACGTTGCCGCTCCTGATGCCGGCGCTGCTTATCGCCGCGCTGTTCCGCTACATCTTCGCCTTCCGCCTGTTTTCCGAAGTCTGGCTGATGACGGGCGGCGGGCCGGCGCGCTCCACCGAGGTGATGGCGGTCTACCTCTACCTCGAGGCCTTCCGCTACAACGCCTTCGGGCCGGCGGCCGCCACCGGCTGGCTACTCGTCCTCGCCTCGCTCCTGCTCGCGCTGTTCTATCTCCGCCGGCTCTACAAGGAGATGTTCGCTCGTGCGTAAGCTCTCCTTGCCCACGCTTCTGCGTCACCTCCTGAAGCTCGTCGGTGTCCTGGCGGTCGTTGCCTGGTCGCTCATCCCGATCGGTCTGATCGCGATGTCGTCCTTCAAGGCCGACCGCGACATCTTCTCGACCACCGGCACCTTTTCCTTCGCACCGACGCTGGCGAATTATCAGGCGCTGTGGAGCCGCTGGGGCGATTTCTTCTTCGGCCTCTGGAACAGCTTTCTGGTCACGGTGGGGGCGACCGTGCTGGCGGTCGGCGTCTCCCTGCTTGCCGGCTTCGCCTATTCGCGCTTTGCCTCGCGCGGGCTTCAAGCCTCGGCCTTCTTCCTGATCTTCATCCGCCTGATCCCGCCGATCGTGATCACGCTGCCGCTCTTTCCGGTGGTGAATTGGCTGGGACTCAACGACACGCATTTCGTGCTGATCGTGCTCTACGCCACCTTCTTCGTCTCGCTGGGCACGGTGGTGATGCGCACCTTCATCGACCAGATCCCGCGCGAGCTCGACGAGGCCGCGATGATGGATGGCGCCTCGCAGATGCAGATCATCACCCGCGTCATCCTGCCGATGGCGGCGCAGGGCATGCTGGCGGTCTCGGTCTTCGTCATCGTCTACGCCTGGAACGAGTTCCTCTTCGCCTTCATCTTCACGACCACCAAGGCCAAGACCGCGCCGCTGGTGATCTCCGAGATGATCGGCGCCGTCGAAGGCGTCGAATGGGGCGTGCTCTTCGCGGCCTCCACCGTGCAGCTCGTGCCGGTGCTCGCCTTCGTCATCCTCATGCAGAAGCATCTCGTGGCGGGTCTCACCGCCGGCGCAGTGAAGGGGTAAAGCCCAATGATCGCTCCCAACTCCCAGCTCGACGACATGCGCCGCGCCATCCGCGAGGCGGACCCACAGCTCAGCCGCTTCGACCCGCTGCCGCGCATCATCTGCCTCGACGATTTCGACCGCGGCATGTGCGGCTGGACGCAGCTCGTCGGCAATTACGACGACACGCTGGATGCGATGCTGCCGGGCTATGCCCAGCACAGCCACGCCATGCTCTCGACCCTGCCGAACTGGGATTTCGGCTCGCATGGCGGCGTCGACGGCTCCTATGCGCTGAAGATCGCGACGCGGCCGAAGAAGGGCGCGCAGAATGTCGCGATCAAGCGGCTGACCTTCCGCAAGGCCGGGCCGATCCGACTCGAGACCTATTTCACCTTCAAGCCCGAAGCGACCGATCTGCAGCTCTCGGAGACCGATATCCGCTCCTTCGGCTTCCTCTACGATCTCCAGATCGGCGACAGCTCAGGGCCCGGCGACCGTGTGATGCCGCATCTGCGCTTCCTCAATGCGCAGGACGGCCAGCATATCCAGCGCTGGCAGTTCAAACGGAAGACGACGCCGATCAAGCCGATCGGCACCGCCGGCAAGACGATCACCCATTACCATCTCGCGCCGGATGACTGGGAGGATCTCCCGGGCGGCGAGCAGCGGCTCTGCTACAACGAGATCCCAACCAAGGTGAACTGGCACTATCTGCGCTTCGATTTCGATCTGGCTTCGATGCAGGCGACGCGCTTCCAGGTAAACGACCGCGTCTTCGACATGAGCAGCTATGACTGCATCCGCATCCCCGCGATGAAGAACCTGTGGTGCATGCTGAACCTCGGCTTCTTCGCCGAGACCGACACCGACAAGCGCGCCTTCGCCTATCTCGACTCCGTCTGCCTATCGGGGGATTTCTGATGCTGCCCGAGAACCTGACCGCGGTCGTCGCCCGCAACGAAACCTGGACCGGGCAGAGCGCGAGCGAGCCCTATGAGGCCGGCTGGGCGAAGGAGGCGATCGTCTTCGTGCGCGCACTCAAGGAGCCGAAAGGCGAACTGCCCAAGGCGCGCATCGAGATCTCCGCCGACGGCATGCATTGGTGCGCGGAGGGTTCCGAGTTCGCGCTGCCTGCGGCCAAGGACGCCGTCACATTTCAGCGCCTCGCCCATTTCGGCAATTTCCTGCGAGTGGCCGCGACGCTGCAGGATGGCTCCGAGATCACCGTGCTCGTGACATTCCATCTGAAAGCCTGAACGCCGGCAGCTCCTTGCCGAAGCGTCCATTTGCCGGGCAGGTCACGTCCTCCTGACAGGCCTGCGCGCCCGGCGGGATTAGACGAAGGCGATCGCTGGAAACGGGTGGTGCAAAACCAGCCCCCGCGTCAGGATGACGGCCCAGCGAAGGAGCAAGCCATGGCGCGTGAGGCAGGTCAAATCCATATCGGCATCGGCGGCTGGGTGTTCGAGCCGTGGCGTGGCGCTTTCTATCCCGATGGCCTGCCGCAGAAGCGCGAGCTCGAATATGCGGCGGGCAAGCTGACCTCGATCGAGATCAACGGCACCTATTACGGGTCGCAGAAGCCGGAGAGCTTCGCCCGATGGCGCGAGGAGACGCCGGAAAATTTCGTCTTCGCGCTCAAAGGCTCGCGCTTCTGCACGAACCGGCGCGTGCTGGCCGAAGCCGGGCCGTCGGTCGAGAAATTCCTGACCAGCGGGCTGACCGAGCTCAAACAGAAGCTCGGTCCGATCAACTGGCAGTTCATGCCGACGAAGAAATTCGATCCCGAGGATTTCGAGGCCTTCCTCAAGCTGCTGCCGAAGAAGCTCGATGGCATCGCCCTGCGCCACGCGGTCGAGGTTCGGCATGACAGCTTCCGCTCGCCGGATTTCGTCGCGCTCCTGCGCGAATATGGCGTAGCGGCCATCACCTCGGCCGATGCCGACTACACCCAGATCGCCGATGTGACGGCGCCCTTCGTCTATGCGCGGATCATGGGGACGAAGGAAGCCGAGCCGAAGGGCTATTCCGAGTCCGGTCTCGACCGCTGGGCCAAGGCTGCGCATGTCTGGGCGGAGGGCGGCGTGCCGGATGGCCTCGAAGCAGTGGGAGCCGCGGCGCCAAAGCAGAAGCGCGACGTCTTCCTCTATGTCATCAGCGGCGACAAGGTGCGCAATCCCGCTGCCGCGATGGAGCTGATTGCGCGGACGGAGGGCTGAGCCCTACTCCGCCGCCGCTGCCTCCAGCACGGCCTCCTGGCAGACATCCACCCATTCGGCCTGCGTCAGCTCTGCCATGCGCTGCGGCGCGATGCGCAGCGCGCTATGCGTCGAGCCGGCCGCCGGCACGACGATGTCGAAAGCGCGCAGCGAGATGTCGCAATAGATCTTGAGCGGCGTGGCGAGCCCGAAGGGGCAGACGCCGCCGACCGGATGGCCGGTCAGCGCCTCGACTTCATCGGGGCCGAGCATGCGCGGCTTGCCGCCGAGGGCGGCTTTCGCCTTCTTGTTGTCGAGTCGGGCATTGCCACGGGTAACGACGAGAACGACGTCCTCGCCGATGCGCAGCGAGAGCGTCTTGGCGATCTGCCCGGGCTCGACGCCATGGGCGGCGGCGGCCAGCGGCACGGTCGCGCTGCTCTCCTGCGTGACGATGACGGCGATGTCGGGAGCGTGCTGGGCGAAGAAGGCGCGGACGGAATCGAGGCTCATCGGACAATTCGGGAGGTCAGCCACAGGATCAGCAGGCTGGCGATCGCCGGCACGCCGAAGACGACGAGGAAGATCGGCGCTTCCTCCATCACGGTATAGCCCGCGCGGCTGACGCCGATCCAGAGGTTGATCAGCGCGCCGGCGAACCAGAGCGGCAGGAAGAGCCTGACGGCGAAGGGGATCGGCCGCCCGGCCGAGATGGAAAGACGCGGTGCCGCGACGAGCAGGATGCCAAGCAAGGCGAAACCGATGCCGATGACCTTGGCGGTGTGCATGTCCCGGGCCTCGTCAGCTCGCAGCGAGGCCGCTCTTCAGGCGGCCACCAGCATCAGGAACGCGGTTGCGCACAGAGCCGGATCGACCCTGAAACCGCCGGCCGGACTGCGATGCGCAGCCGGCCGACGAGGGTGTCCCGCGGCCTGCGTTTCCGTCAATGGCGGAAATGCCGGTGCCCGGTGAAGACCATGGCGAGGCCGGCTTCGTCGGCGGCCTTGATGACTTCGTCGTCGCGCATCGAGCCGCCGGGCTGGATCACCGCGGTGGCACCGGCTTCCGCCGCCGCGAGCAGGCCGTCGGCGAAGGGGAAGAAGGCGTCGGAGGCGACGACCGAGCCCTTGGCGAGGCTTTCCGCGCTGCCTGCGGCCTTCGCTGCCTCGGCGGCTTTCCAGGCGGCGATGCGCGAGGAATCGACGCGGCTCATCTGGCCGGCGCCGATGCCGACCGTGGCGAGATCCCTGGCATAGACGATGGCGTTCGACTTGACGTGCTTGGCGACGCGGAAGGCGAAGCGCAGATCGGCGAGCTCGCGCTCGCTCGGCCGGCGCTTGGTCACGACCCGGAGCTCCATGTCATCGACGACGGCGTTGTCGCGCGACTGGGCGAGGAAGCCGCCGGAGACGGTGCGCAGCGCGAGGCCGGGCGCGCGGACATCCGGCAGGCCGCCGGTCAGCAGCAGGCGCAGGTTCTTCTTGGCGGCGATCATCGCGATCGCTTCCTCGTCGGCATCCGGCGCGATGATGACCTCGGTGAAGACCTCGACGATCTTCTTCGCGGCGGCGGCATCCAGCTTTCGGTTCAGCGCGACGATACCGCCGAAGGCCGAGACCGGATCGCAGGCGAGCGCGCGCTCATAGGCTTCCAGCAGCGAGCCGCCGGCCGCGACGCCGCAAGGATTGGCGTGCTTGACGATGACGCAGGCGGCCGAAGCGTTGGGATCGAACTCGGCGACGCATTCGAAGGCGGCGTCGGTATCGTTGATGTTATTGTAGGAGAGCTGCTTGCCCTGGACCTGGCGAGCGGTCGAAACGCCCGGGCGGTTCTCCGGGGTGAGATAGAAGGCGGCCCATTGATGCGGGTTCTCGCCATAGCGCATCGTCTCGGCGAGCGCGCCGCCAAGCGCGCGGAAGGCCGGCGCGGTGTCACCGAGTTCGTTCGCGAACCAGTTCGAGATCGCCGCGTCGTAGGCGGCGGTGCGGGCATAGGCCTTCTGGGCCAGCTTGCGGCGCAGCGTCAGTGTGGTCGCGCCCTTCTGGGCCTCGAGATCGGCCAGCACCGAGGGATAATCCGCGGGCTCGACCACGACGGCGACGTCATGATGGTTCTTCGCGGCGGCGCGGATCATCGCCGGGCCGCCGATGTCGATGTTCTCGATGCAGTCGTCATAGGGCTTGGCCGCGGCGACCGTCGCCTCGAACGGGTAGAGGTTCACGACCAGCAGGTCGATCGGCTGGATGCCGTGGCCGAGCATCGAGGCCTGATGCTCCGGGTGCGAGCGAATCGCCAGCAGGCCGCCATGCACCTTCGGATGCAGCGTCTTGACCCGGCCGTCCATCATCTCGGGGAAGCCGGTGAGATCGGAGACGTCGCTGACCGGCAGGCCGGCCTCGGCGATGGCCTTGGCCGTGCCGCCGGTCGAGACCAGCGCGATGCCGAGCTTGTGGAGGGCGCGGGCGAAGTCGATCAACCCCGTCTTGTCGGAGACGGAAAGGAGAGCGCGTTCGACGCGGCGAAGTTCATTCGGCATCGGGTCAGGTCCGGCTTGGATTGCAAGGGCAGGCGGTTCTTGGAGCAGCCGCGCGCGGGCTATCATGCTGCGCCGCGAAAGGCAAAGCGCGCCGCCGCAGAACGTCACGCGTCGGGGGCGGATTCCGTGGCCTCGCGCTCGGCGATGGCGGCGGCAACGGTCTTTCCGGCGCGCGGATTGGCGGTGCTGATCCGGCTCAGGCGCCAGGCGATGCGCGGCGTCGTCACGGCATCGAAGGCCACCACGAGCTGTTCGGTGCGGCGGCGCCCGTCGGAGGCGGCGAGAAAAAGGCTTTCCTCGATCGCGATCGGCAGCCCGCCGGCCTCGAAGCTCCAGACTTCGCCGGAAGCGAGCGCCAGCAGCGCGCCGCTGCCTTCGCGCACCAGGCTGGCGCGAACATTGGGGTGAAGATGGAAGCGGACGGCGGCCTGCAGCGCGGCACGCGCACCGGTCAACGTGACCTCCTCTTCGCCCGAGAGCGTGGCGCCGTCGCGGGCGAGCAGGAGCCGGCGCGTATGGACGGCCCCGAGGCTGCGGCGATAGCCGTCATGGCTCGCCACCCATTCCGGGCCGTCAGCGCCATCCTGGCGCGCGACCCGGACATCGCGCGGGCCGGAGACGATCCGCATCTCGCCGAGCACCATCCCGAAATTCGCGCTCGAGCGATCGTCGAGGACGAGGGCCGAATGGGCCGCGGTGCTGCGCGCCGCAAGCTTCAGCTCGGGCGGGCCGAAGCGGCTGGCGCCGCAGTTGACGATGATGCGCTGCGGGCCGCTGGAGAATTCGAAGGCGAGGCAGCCGGCATGCGCCTCGACCGAATAGGCGCCGCGCGGCGGAGCGCCGGCATCGGCGACGACGATGCTGCGCTCGGCGGCGAGGCGGCTGTAGCCGGAATAGGCGGCATGCTCGGTCGGCCGGCCGCGCGCATCGTCGTAAGCCGCGAGCGTGGCCATCAGATCGGGGGCGGTGGTCCCCATGCCGTTGAACAGGGCGAGCGAACCGTCGCCATGCCGGAACAGGCGCAGATGCGGCATCATCCGCTCGATCGCGGTCAGCACGCCGCGCGGCGGCTCCAGCCCGCGCGCGGCGAAGGTCTCGCGCAGCGGCAGCAGGTCGAGCAGGAGCTCGATCAGGAGGCGGGGATTGCGGGAGAGATGCCCGCCATCGGGCAGGATCTGCTCGTCCAGCTCGTCGGAGAGCATCGTCTCGGCGCGGCGCCGGCGTGCATCCTGCCCATCGAGGCAGATCGCCGCGAGCGTGACGGCGATCAGGCCGTTCAGGCGATCCGCGCCTTCCACCGCGCCGGCGAGAGCGAGGCTCAGCCGGTCCGCCAGCCGCGCGACATGGCGCAGGAAGCGCTCGTAGAAGACATGATCGGCGCCTTCGAGCAGCAGCGGGGAATGCGAGAGAAAAGCGATCAGCCGGCGGGCCGCCACGGCCGGGCGGCGGCCGATATCGTCCCGGTCGCGGCGCTTGGCCATGAAATCCTCGACCAGGCTGCGGGCATTGGCGCGTGCGATCGCGGTATCGGCGGCCCGCATGTGGCGCAGCCAGCCGAAGCCGTGCAGGGCCTCCGCCCAGGCCTCGCTCGGGGGCTCGACATCGAAGGGGGATTCGCCATGGCTGCGCAGCGTGCGGCCGGCGAAGGTGTAGTAACCGGCGTAGAAATCGCCGGCCGTCGTCGGATCGGCGGTGCGCAGGTCGTGGGGGGCGAACAGCAGGCGGGTCGCGGTGTTGCGCCCGAAGGGCCAGAGCCTACGCGTTGCGCCGACGAACTGGCCACGGGTCCGCCGCGCCGCCCGTCCGATCGCGGCCTGGGCCAATCCCCGTCGCTCAGACCAGCCGCTCAAATCTCCCGTATGCTCCGTCCCCGTGCGCGACGCCGTGCCGCGCGGATACTGCCAGAGGAATCGCGCCGTCCCACTGCGCGAATCCCTGTTCCGTCATAGCCTGATCAGGCGGCTTGCGTAAAATCCCGCCCATCCCGAAAGGCGCGGGGTTTCGCCGCGGAGCTGGTGCGGCAGGGTCCGAATATCGCCGTTCGCGTCGATTGCTTCCGACAAACCGCCGATTTCCGCCGCTTCGACGGGCTTGCGCCGAAACTGGGGATGACGCGCGAGAAAGGCTTCGATCTGCGCTTCGCCTTCCTGCGCTTCCAGCGAACAGGTGCAGTAGACGAGGCGCCCGCCGGGCTTGGTCAGGCCGGCGGCGGCATCGAGCAGGCGCGCCTGCAAGCCTGCGAGCCGGTCGCGATCGTCCGGGAGCTTCGTCCAGGCAACATCGGGATGGCGCCGGATCGTGCCGGTGGCGCTGCAGGGTGCATCGAGCAGGACGGCGTCGAAAGGTTCGGCTTTCCAGCTCGTCGCATCGGCGGTCACGACCTCGGCCGTCAGGCCGAGACGCGCGAGGTTGGCCTTGAGGCGGCGCAGGCGCGGGCCCGAGCGATCGAGCGCAGTCACATTCGCTCCCGCCGCCGCGATCTGGGCGGTCTTGCCGCCGGGGGCGGCGCAGAGATCGACGATCCGCTCGCCGGGGGCCGGCGCCAGCAGCATCGCCGGCAGCGCGGCTGCGGCGTCCTGCACCCACCAGGCGCCTTCGTCGAAGCCGGGCAACCCGGCGATGGCGTGCCGCTCGCGCAGGCGTACCGAACCGTTCGGCAGCGCGATACCCTCCAGCGCTTCCGCCCAGCGGGCAGGGTCGGCCTTGACGGAAAGGTCGAGCGGGGGTTCCTCGCGATGGCTCGCTGCGATCGCCGCAGCCGCCGCCTCGCCATAGGTCTCGCTCCAGCTCTCGGCCAGCCAGTCGGGCGTGTCGAGGAAGGGGTCGGCCTGCGCCTCGGCCAGGATCGCGTCGCGCTCGCGCACGATGCGGCGCAGCAGGGCATTGCCGAGAGCGACGTAGCGGGCCGAGCGCAGGTCCTCATGCAGATTTCGGATCGCGAGATCGACGGCGGCATGATCGGGCACGTCGAGGAAGAGGATCTGCGCGGCCGCGGCCGTCAGGATCGGCTCGAACGGGCCGGATTTGCGCGGGCTGCCGCGTTCGAGGCGCTGATCGACGGCGTGCTGGATCGTTCCGAGCCGTCGGAAGGCGGTGACGGCGATGGCGCGTGCCAGCCCGGCATCGGCGGCATCCAGGCCCGAATCCGGCAGCAGCCGCTCGAAGGTCTCATCGAGGGCGACGCGGGCGCGCAGGACTTCGTCGATGATGGTGGCGGCGAAGCGGCGCGCCGGCAGTCCGGGCGCATCGCTGCGTCCCGATTCCACGGGTTCCGGCGCGGGGCGGCTGGGGGAGGGGTGCTCAGCCATTTTTCAGCCCCAGGGTCCGGGCTGGCGGGGCGTATTATCCCAAGGGCCGCCGTCGGCTTGACCCCAGGGGCTGTTGCCCGTCTGGGCGGAGAAACTCGCGCCGCCCGTGCTGCGGCGGATGCCCATGGCGCTGGCCTGCTCCATCAGCGCGGCGATGCGGTTGCCGGTGTCGGGATGGGTCGAGAACAGATTATCCATGCCGCCGCCGGTCAGGGGATTGATGATGAACATGTGCGCCGTAGCAGGCTTGGCCTCGGCTGTCTCGTTGGGAATGTGCTGGACGGCACCGGCGATCTTGGCGAGCGCATCGGCGAGCCAGACCGGATTGCCTGCAATCTCGCCGCCGAGCCGGTCCGCCTCGTATTCGCGCGAGCGCGATATCGCCATCTGGATCAGTGCCGCGGCCATTGGCGCGAGGATCGAGAGCAGGATCTGGACGATGAAGTTCGGGCGGTTGTCGCGCGAGCCGAAGAACATGCCGAAGGTGACGAGCGACGAGATCGCACCGGCGAAGGTCGCGGTGATCGTCATCGTCAGCGTGTCGTGATTCTTGATGTGCGCCAGCTCATGCGCCATCACGCCCGCCAGTTCCTCATAGGTCAGCGTGCGCAGGATGCCGGTCGTCGCCGCCACCGCCGCGTTCTGCGGGTTGCGGCCGGTGGCGAAGGCGTTGGGCTGGTCTTCCTGGATCAGGTAGACGCGCGGCATCGGCATGTCGGCGCGCGCCGCTAGGTCGCGCACCATGCGGTAGAGTTCGGGCGCGCTGCGCTCGTCGACCTCCTGGGCATTATGGGCGGAGAGCGCCAGCCGGTCGGAATTCCAGTAGCTGAAGAGATTGGTCACGGCGGCGAAGCCGAGCGCCATCAGCATGCCGCCGCCGCCGCCGATCAGATAGCCGACCGCGCCGAACAGCGCGGTGAGGCCTGCCATCAACATGCCGGTGCGAACGTAGTTCATCGGTTCCCCTTCGTCGTCGGCTTCGCTTGGGCGCAACCCCCTCGCGAATGCCGGGTTCGTGCCCTATGTGGTGGGGGCGATCCTGATCCTGCAAGAGAAAGCCTGCAAGGAAACGAGCCGAAATGCCTGACCAAGTCGACGACGATGTGCCATTGGCGGGCACCGAGCCCAAAAGCCTGTCGCCGGCCGCGCAGCGCGCGCTGGCCGAGGCGGCGGCCCGGCGTGCGGCGATCGATGCGCATGCGGCCGAGGTCGCGAAGCAGCGCGAGGTCAACGGACGCGGCGGGCTCGAACCGGTGCGCTACGACGACTGGGAAGTGAAGGGTATCGCCAGCGACTTCTGAGGTGCCGACGCGCCCGGACCCGCCGAATATTGCCAAGCTGCGAGCTTGCGTTCAAACAGCAGCGGAAAGCAGCGGATTCTCGGGTCATGGACAGCAACGACAAGCGCCTCGCGGCTCTGCGCCGCCTTCTGAACGAGGCGCATGACAAGCTCGGCCTGAAGCTCGGCTTCCGGCTCTGGGACGGGAGTTCGGTGCCGGCGGCCTGGCCATCGGACGGGCTCGCCATCGCCATCGCCGATGCCGGCGTCCTGGCCGCGCTGATCCGCAAGCCCAAGCTCGACACGCTGCTCAATCTGCATATCACCGACCGCATCTCGATCCGGAACGGCTCGATCTTCGATCTTGCGACGGCGCGGCCCGACGGCAAGGTCGGCCGGCTGGCGCGCGACATCCCGAAGGGCGCGGTCTTCGACGTCGTCAGGCGCTTCATCTTCGCGCCGGGCAAGGCTGCCGAGGCCGTCGATCATCGCAGGGGCGACGAGATCGCGCGCGACGGCGCGCCGGCGACCAACAAGGCCAACATCGCCTATCACTACGACGTCTCGAACGATTTCTACCGGCTCTTCCTCGACGAGGAGATGGTCTACACCTGCGCCTATTTCACCGAGGACCATGGCGATCTCGAACGCGCCCAGCGCGACAAGCTCGACATGATCTGCCGGAAGCTGCGGCTGAAGCCGGGCGATCGCTTCCTCGACATCGGCTGCGGCTGGGGCGCGCTGGTCTGCCATGCCGCGCGCCATTACGGCGTCGAGGCGCATGGCGTGACGCTGGCGGAGGAGCAGCTCGCCCTGGCGCGAGAGAAGGTCGAGAAGCTCGGGCTCGCCGGCAAGGTCACGCTCCACCTCAAGGACTTCACCCAGATGGAAGGGGAGTTCGACAAGATCTCCTCGATCGGCATGTTCGAGCATGTCGGCATCCGCAACCACCCGTCCTATTTCCGGGCGGTGAACCGGCTGCTGCGGCCGCGCGGGCTCTATCTGCACCACACCATCTCGCGCCGCGCCAAGAAGACCGAGAAGGCGTTCAACAAGATGCCGGCGGAATATCGCGCGCTGGTGCGCTACATCTTTCCGGGCGGTGAGCTCGACCATCTCGGCATGTCGATCGCCAATCTCGAGCGCCACGGCTTCGAGATCCACGACGTCGAGGGCTGGCGCGAGCACTACCAGCGCACGACGCGGCTGTGGTGGGAGCGGCTCGACGCCAACAAGGCGAAAGCCGAGGCCGAGATCGGGCCGGAGCGGACGCGGATGTGGCTGCTCTATCTCGCCGGCTGCTCGCTCGCCTTCGAGCGTGGCGGGGCGATGGTCAACCAGACGCTGGTCTCGAAGCGGCGAAAAGGTCCGTCCGGCCTGCCGCTGACGCGGGCGGACCTCTATCGCGATTGAAATCGATTGCGATGAACGGCTTCACGGCCGGCTCCGCGCCGGCCACGCCATTCGTTCAGCCACGATGTGCGGATGAAAAAATGCCCGGCGAAGGCCGGGCCGGGGACTTATTTCTTGATGAAAAGGTCGAGTTTTCCGTGATGCTCGGCCAGCAGATAATAGAAAGTCAGGCGCGACTTGGTCCTGTCCGCCTTCATGTGCTCGCAGATCGCCTTGATCGAACCGTCGAGATCGCCGGATTTCAGGCCCAGCTTCTTCTTCAGGAAGTTCTCGCGGACACGGTCGATCTCGGCCGAATCCGAACAGGCGACGTAACGTGTGTCCGGCTTACTCATCACCAGCGCATAGGCCTTCGACATGCCGGCGAAGGCAGCATCGTTCAACGGCTTCTTGGCGAACTTCTTCACGTCGGCGAGGTGATCCATCTGGTAGCCCCTTCCTGGCCCGTGGGAGGCACGGGCGGTTGCGTGTCGCGAGGGAAGGTTAACGCGGTTCTTTGCGGGGAGCGAGTGGGAAACGCGCGCCATTTCAGGCTTTTGGAACGGTTTGATGCCGTCTTTGGTCGAAGTCGGGAATGCGCGGCGCGGATGGCGGGGCATTCGCAAATGTGGGTTGAGCACGGGGCTGCGCAGTGTTGCGATGCAGCATCTTCTGGAGCGATGCAATGAAGCCGACGATTCTGATGGTGCCGCGTCTCGCCGACGACGCGATCGAGAAGGTGAAGCAGCTCTATACGGTGATCGGGCCGATCGAGGGCGACGATGCGGCTGCGGTGCCCGAGGAGGCGAGACAGGCGCGCGTGCTGCTGACCTATGGCGGGCGGCCGACCAGCGCCGGGCTGATGGACGCCTTGCCGAATCTCGAGCTGATCGCCTGCTATGGGACGGGCATTGAGGGGGTCGATCGCGTTGCGGTCAAGGCCCGTGGGATCAGGCTTTGCAACGCTGCCGACGCCAATGCGCGCAGCGTCGCGGAGTTCGCCATGGGCCTCGTGCTCTGCGTCATGCGCGGGATCGGACAGGGAGACCGCTTCGTACGCGCGGGTCTCTGGAGCAATCGGGGCCATGAGCCGGTAGCGAACACGCCGGATCTCGCCGGCCGGAAGCTCGGCATCTACGGGCTCGGCGCCATCGGCAGCCGCATCGCGAGCCGCGCCGCCGCGTTCGAGATGGAGGTCGGCTATCACAACCGCTCCGCCAAGCCGGAGCTGCCCTATCGCTTCCATGACAGCCTGCTCGGCCTAGCCGCATGGGCCGATGTGCTCGTCGTCGCCGTCCGCGCCAATGCCGAGACGCGTCATGCGGTCGATGACGCGGTGCTGAATGCGCTCGGCCCGCAGGGCTACGTCGTCAACATCTCGCGCGGCCTCGCCATCGATGAAGACGCACTATGCGATGCCCTCGAACAGAAGCGGATCGCGGGTGCGGCGCTCGACGTCTTCGCCGCCGAACCGCATGTGCCGGAGCGGCTGCGCAAGCTCGAGAATGTCGTGCTGACGCCGCATATCGCGGCCAGCTCGCAGGATGCCAAGCAGGGGCAACTCCGGCTCCTGCTCGGCAATCTCGAGACGTTCTTCGCCGGGCGCCCCTTGCTGTCGGAAGTCGATCTCTAGATCGTCTCAGGGCATGACGACGACCGGCGTGCCCATCTGGACGCGGGCGTAGAGGTCGATCACGTCCTGGTTGTGCATGCGGAAGCAGCCATAGGAGGCTGCGGTGCCGATGGTGTTCGGCATGTTGGTGCCATGGATGGCGTATTGTCCGCCGGGTCCGAGGCCGATGACGCGCGCGCCCATCGGGTTGCGCGGCGAGCCGCCGGGAATGACGTCGGGCAGGCGGGGATTGTCGCGCCTGACCTCGGCCGGTGGCGCCCAGGCCGGGTCGACCTGCAACTCCTCGACATATTTGACGCCGCGCCATTGCTTGCCGGCCTTGCCGACGGCGATGGTGTAGCGGATCGCCTCGCCCGGAGCGACGACGTAGTAGAGCCGGCGCTCGCCGGTGCGGATGACGATGGTGCCGGGCTCGAAGCGTGCATCGCGGATGCCGACGACCTCACGCGCTTGCGCGGCATCGTTCGTGGCGACAATCAGGCCCGGCGCCAGAAGGGCGGCGAGGCCGAGGGCGGCAACATATCTGGCCATGATCGAAACTCCCGTTCGCTGGTGAGCGGGAGTTAGGCCCCCGAGCCGTGAAGCGCGGGTTGAGCGATATGGTGAAGCGGCGATTCAGGATGAATCGCCGGTGAACCCACGGGGAGCGCGGGTTTACGCTGCCGGCCGCGAACGGTGCTGCTGCGGCAGGAGGAAGGGCAGGCCGGGCGCCGGGGCACGGCTCAGCGTCAGATCGACCTTGAAGACCTGGCGCAGCAAGGCGTCGTCGAGCGTGCGTGCCGGTGGGCCCTGCGCGATGATCTGGCCCTGATCCATTACGACGAGATGATCGGCATAGGTCACGGCGAGGTTGAGGTCGTGCAGCACGATCAGCACCGCGACGCCGCGTGCGGCGATGCTGCGCGCCATGTCGAGCAACGAGAGCTGATGGCAGAGATCGAGGCTGGCGATCGGCTCGTCGAGGAAGAGCACCTGCCGTTCGGCGACGCTCCTGCCGGCTTCGAGCTGGCAGAGCACGCGGGCGAACTGCACGCGCTGCTGCTCGCCGCCCGAGAGTGTCTGGTAGCGCCGGCCGGCGAGATCGATCACGCCGGCGGAAGCAAGGCTCTCGGCGACGATCGCCTCGCGCCGCTGGCGCGTCAGCGCCCGGCCGATGCCGTCGACGCCGAGGCTCGCGACCTCGTAGACGCTGAAGGGGAAGGCGATGCGGGCATGCTGGGCCATGACTGCGCGCAGGCAGGCCATGCGCCAGGCCGGCACCGCCGCGAGCGGCTCGCCGGCGATGCGGATCCCGCCGCCGGCCGGCTTGATCTCGCCGGTCAGCAGCTTGAGGAGCGTCGACTTGCCGGCCCCGTTCGGCCCGATCAGGATCGTCGTCGTGCCGCCGGCGAGTTCGAGCGTGGCGTCGGCAACGAGCCGGCGCCCGCCGGCGACGAAGCTCAGCTCCTGACAGGAGAGGATCGGTACGGACTCAGACATCGAGGACGCTCGAGCGACGCAGCAGCAGCCAGAGGAAGAAGGGCGCGCCGATCGTGGCCGTGACGATGCCGATCGGCAGCTCGGCCGGGGCGACGATCAAACGCGCGACGATGTCCGCGCCGACGAGCAGCATCGCGCCGCCGAGCGCCGAGAGGGGCAGCAGCAGTCGGTGATCGGGGCCGACGGAGAGCCGGATCAGATGCGGCACGACGATGCCGACGAAGCCGACCAGCCCGGCCGAGGCGACGCTCGCACCGACCGCTAGGGCGACGAATAGGATCGCCAGCGCCTTGATGCGCTGGACGGGTATGCCGAGATGGTAGGCCTCGGCCTCGCCCAGCATCAGCCCGTTCAGCCCGCGGGCCAGCAGCGGCATCAGCAGGAGCATGGGCAGGATGATCGGCGCGACCGCTGAGAGCTTGGTCCAGCTCGCGCCGCCGAGGCTGCCGAGCGACCAGAAGGTCAGGTCGCGCAGCTGGCGGTCATCCGAGATGAAGGCGAGGAGGCCGGTCAGCGCGCTCGCCAGCGCGCCCAGCGCGACACCGGCGAGAAGCATGGTGGCGACCGAGGTGCGCCCGCCGCGCGTGGCGATGAGGTAAAGCGCCAGCGTCGCGACCAGCCCGCCGCAGAAGGCACCCATGGGAAGGGCTGCGAAGGGCAGCTTCATCATGGTCCCCGCGAGGAACCGGTCTCCGAGCACGATCGTGGCGGCCGCTGCGAGGGCCGCGCCGCTCGAGGCGCCGACGAGGCCGGGATCGGCCAGCGGATTGCGGAACAGCCCCTGCATCAGCGCGCCGGAGACGGCGAGGCCCGCGCCTACGAGCAGGCCGAGCAGGACGCGCGGCAGGCGTATGTTGAGAACGACGAGGACGTCGCGCCCTTCCAGCAATGTCGTATCGCCTGTGAGCCTGGCCATCAGGATTTCGGCGACGCGGCCGGGCGGGATTGAAATGGCCCCTTGGCCGATCGCGACGATGGCAAGCAGCAGGCAGGCCAGGGAGAGGCCGATAACGGCGAGCAGGCCGACGCGGCGCCGGCCGGCGATCAGCGTCGTCAGGGCGGTGGAGGTCATCGACGGGGCTGGTGCCGCGAGCGTCACGGGGCGGCGGCCGTCTTCAATGCGGGGATGGCGGCTTCCGGATAGATCGCGGCCATGAGATCGCGCGCGGCCATCGGTGTGCGCGGGCCGAAGCCGAGCAGATAGAGGCCGTCCATGTGGACCAGGCGCCTGCCGTTGGCAGCGGGCGTCTGGGAGAAGGACGGCATGGCGAAGAGTTCTTCGGGCGTGGTGTTGTGGGCGCTGCTGTTGCGCATCATCAGCACCATCTCCGGGGCGGCGGCGGCGATCGCCTCATCCGTCATCGGCTTGTAGCCCTCGATCGCGTCGGCGACATTGATGCCGCCGGCGAGCGCGATGATCCCATCGGCCGAGCTGTTGCGGCCGCCGACGAGGGCGCGGCCGTTCTGAAGCGAGAGCACGAAGAGCACGCGGCGCTTCTTGGTGATGCCGGAGCGCAGGGCCGCCAGCTCGTCGAAGCGCGCCCGCGTCTGCGCCGCGAGGCGCTCCGCCGGGGCGGCGGCGCCGATGGCTGCACCGATCGCCGCGATCTTGGTGACGACGCCGTCCGGCGTCAGCCCGTCGGAGATGCGGGCGAGCTTAACGCCGGATTCGTTGAGCAGGGAGACTGCGTCCGGCGGGCCGGCGCCGTCGATCAGCATGACGAGCGTCGGCTTGAGTGACAGAACGCCCTCGGCCGAGAGAGCCCGGACATAGCCGATATTGGCCTTGTCCTTCAGGGCATCGGCCGGAAACTGACTCGTCGAATCGACGCCGACGACCCGGCCCTGCAGGCCAAGCGCATAGATGACCTCGGTGATGACGCCGCCGGCGACGACGATGCGCTCGGATGTCTGGGCCGAAGCGGGGGCGAGGGGAGCAAGCCCGCCGAGGCCGAGCAATGCCAGAGCCGTGGCGGTCAGTTCGCGCCGGTTCGGCCGCATGAGGCCGGAATATGCCGTTTGGTCGCGCGAGCCAGACATGTTGCCACTCCTATTCGGGCGCAGGCGATGGGCCGCGGCCACCGCAGATCGGCCCGATCGTCTAAGATCGGTTGTGATTAGAAGGATTCGACGCCAAGTAATTCCTGTTTTTAATTATTCAAAACAAGAATTACTCGTGCATATTGTTGACGGTGATATTCGCCTTTACTACAAGGGGTCAAGGGCAGCGCCTGAGCGCGGCCGGCTTCGGTCGCGACGCATTGCCGTGCGGCCGCCTCCGGCGTGCGCTCCTTCGGATACAACGCTTTGCAAGGCGCTCATCCGGAACCGGCGATGACCGGCCGCGTCGCGGCACCATTCGTTTCAGCCGCCTCGCGGCGTTTCACTGCAGGATTTGTCGATGTTCATCGCCATGAATCGCTTCAAGGTCGTCAAGGGCGAGGAAGCCGCCTTCGAAACGGTCTGGTCTTCGCGCAAGAGCCGGCTCGACGAAATGCCCGGCTTCCTCTCCTTCCACCTGCTGAAGGGTCCGGAAAAGGACGATCACACGCTCTATTCGTCGCATACGAGCTGGGCCTCGAAGGACGACTTCACCGCCTGGACCAAGTCTGAGCAGTTTCGCGAGTCCCACCGGAACGCCGGGCAGCCGCGCCCGACGCCGATCTACCTCGGCCATCCCGAATTCGAGGGGTTCGAGACGGTGCTGAGCGAAACCAATCCGCACCTGCCCCGCCAGGCGGCCGAGTGAGGCAGTGACCATGACGACTGCCGATATCGCGACCCGCGACCCGATCGAGCGCGCCCGCGCGCTGCTCGCCGCCAAGCCCGACGGCCTGATCGAGGCCGTGGCGCGCGAGGCGAACGTCTCGACGCGTGCGGTGCTCGAGCTCCTGCCAGCGGAACAGCGGCTCTTCGTGGCGCCCGAGCGCTTCGAGGATGTCTGGAAGGATCTCGCGGCCTGGGGCACCGTGCTCTTCCTGATGCACACGCCCGACATCGTGCTGGAATGCGAAGGCTCGCTGCCGGTCGGCAGCTTCGGGCACGGCTATTACAACATCCATGGCGACAGCCCGATCGGCGGTCACATCAAGGCCGAGAACTGCCGTGCGATCTACCTCGTGGACCGCAGCACGGCGCAGGGCCGGCGCGCTTGCTCGGTGCAGTTCTTCAACGGCGCCGGCGAGGTGATGTTCAAGATCTTCGTGCGGCGCGATGCCGCGCGCGAACTCCTGACGGATCAGCTAGGACGCTTCGAGGCGCTCAAGACAACGTTCGTCTGAGCCGCAAAAAAGGCGACATGGTGCAGTTAATGCGCCGTGTCCGCGGGGCCGTTGCCCCGCCCACGGCTGACCATGACCGAGATTTACGGACCATTAACCATTCGGGCGCAGCCTTCGCGACAGAAGGCCCGTCGCCCGTGACCGCCTCGCCTGAGCTCCCCTTGAAGGGGAATATAGGTCCGGTCGGCGATCGGCTGCCCGATGGCTCAGTCGTGGATGTCGATATGGCCGCTCGTGTCGCGATGGAACGGGCGCTGCTTCCGCCCAGCCGGCCCGCCCTGGCTGTTGCGGCGGGGCGGCGCTTCGTGGCTGCGCGCAAGCCGATGCTGCGCTCGAGCCTGGGTTCCGCGGTGCTCCTTGGCCTGCGTTTCATCCAGGCACGAATGATCTCGGTCTGGGGCCTGCTGATCGCGGCCGCGCTCTGCCCGCCTTTCGTCTTCGCCGCTTTCGCCGTCTTCTCCTCCGTGGTGAATTTCGTTTCGATGGCCGCGCTGCTGCGGCTGGAAGCCGTGTTCTTCCGGAATGGGGATCGCGCCCGGCTCGGTCTGGCCTTCCGGCTCGCCATCGCCGTCGGTCTGGCATTCTGCGGCGCAACGGCCGTCGCATTGGCTGGGCTGGCCATATCCGGCTGGGTCGCTCCGGCTGTCGCCGTGCTCTTTCTCTGTTCTTTGGCCGCCCGCGCTGTCCTCAGATTGCTCTGGACCGAGGCGACGGCTGAAGGGGATTTCCGCGCGATCGGCAACAGCAACGTCGTGCAGGCGATGCTCCAGCCCGCGATCATGCTGATCCTGATCGGCCTCTTCGGGCCGAAGGCTCTCGCCCTGTTCATGGCCGACGCGCTGGGCCATATGCTCGCGGCCGGCTATCTGCTGTGGCGGCGGCGGGGCGCGGTCTCCGCGCTTGTCGAACCGCGGCTCTGGTCACGGCGCAGCCTGTTCGAGGGGGCTTACCGCTGGCGCGCCGTGCCCGTGACGCTGCTGCCGAGCGCCTTGCTCGCCTATGGTTTCGCGATCGCGCCGGTGCTGGCGCTGCCCTACGCCGCGAACACGCTGCTGGCCGCCCATGTCGCACTGTCGATGCGGCTCCTCGATATGCCCGCGCAGATGTTCGGCACGGTCTCGACACCCATCGCCTTGAACCGGCTCCGTTCCTATGCCGGATCGCGCCGACGCTTCGCGGCGCGGATCATGGCGCTGGGGCTGATCGCCGTTGCGGCTGCGCTGTTCGGGGCGATTGCCGTTGCCGCCGATGTGATCGAGACTTTCCTTGAAGGGACTCATTGGGAGCAGCTCGGCACGGTGATCGCGCTTCTCGCGCCCTTCTATGCCGGCATCGCCATTCTGACGCCGCTTCAGGACATGGCCACGTTGTCGCGCCAGCCATTCTGGCAGGTGCTGGTCAATGCGGCGGCGCTGGCCGCGATCATAGCGACCATGATCTGGTTCGGCTCCCTCTCCGCCGGACTGCTGCAGGCGATCGGCGCGATCTCGATGCTGCGCGCCCTAGCGCACACCCTCTTCATCTGGCTGCATCTCGGAGAGGACGAGACGACGACGATGGACGGCTTCGCCGCTGGGAGCGCGGCTCGCTGAAGGAAGCCGCCTCCACCGCTGACAGCTGGCCGGCCTACTCCCGGCGAAGCAGCCGGTCAGCAATCATCGACGAAAACAGGCTCGGCTTGAATTCGCGCTCGAGCCTTGCGGGATCGTAGATCGTTTCGACCCAGGTCAGGAAGCCGATACCCTTCGCGTCGCCTTCCCGGCGATAAGCATCGAAGAACGCATCCAGGATTCCGGTCTTGGCGAAGCGGAAATGGCCGTAGCGCAGCGCAAGCTGGCGCGTGGCTTCATCCAGCGGCCGTTTTTCGTGGATCAGCAGATAGAGCGCAGAAAAGAAGCCGGCCCGGTCCGCGCCCGACTTGCAGTGCACGAGCGCCGGCTCCTGCAGGTTCTCGAAGAAGCTTTTCGCGCTCAGGATGGTCTCGCGGTCGGGCGCGCCGCGCGAGCGCAGCACGAAATCGACGAGCGCGATGCCGTGCTGCTCGCTGGCTTCCTTCTGCAGGGGCCACGAGCCGTGCTCGCGGCCGCCGCGCAGGTTGACGATCGTCTTGAGGCCCTGGCGGGCGAAGCGGGCAATCTGATGCGGAGCAGGCTGCGCCGAGCGCCACAGGCCCGGCGTCACGCGATGCGCGTTGAGATAGGCAATGCGGAAGATGCCGTGGTCGACGAGCAGCATGTTGGCCCAGGCGCGCAGGCGCTGGCCGCGGCCCTCGATCGGCCGGTCCCAGCGTGCGATGCGTGCCATGCGGCGGGCATAGCGCTCTTCGTCGGAGCGCAGCCGGGTCAGCATGGGAGGGCTTCGGTCGATTTCATGCAGCGCCCGATACCAGCGTGACTCCCCCAGCGCAAATCATTGCGAAACTGAAAACCAAGGAAGGGGTTGGACTTTTCGCACCGAACTTGCATAAGGCCCGGCAAATTTCGCAACGACAGGTTCCCCATGCGCATCGACGCCATCTCCATCGGCAAGAATCCGCCTGACGAAGTCAATGTCCTGATCGAAGTGGCGATCGGAGGCGAGCCGATCAAGTACGAGATGGACAAGGAAGCCGGCACGCTCTTCGTCGATCGCTTCCTCTATACGCCGATGCGCTATCCCGGAAACTACGGCTTCATCCCGCACACCTTGTCGGAGGATGGCGACCCCTGCGACGTGCTCGTGGCCAATACGCGCCCGCTGGTGCCGGGCTCCTATATCGCGGTCCGGCCGATCGGCGTGATGCTGATGGAAGACGAGGGCGGCGGCGACGAGAAGATCATCGCCGTTCCCGTGCCGAAGCTGACCAAGCGCTACGAGAACGTCCACAACTACACCGATCTGCCGCAGATCACCCTCGACCAGATCCAGCACTTCTTCGAGCACTACAAGGATCTCGAGCCCGGCAAATGGGTGAAGCTCAAGGGTTGGGGCGATGCCGTCATGGCCAAGAAGCTGATCGTCGAGGCGATCGAGCGGGCCAAGGCTGCGAAGGCCTGAGCCGGACGGAAAGGTTCGTCATGCTCGGGCTTACCCGAGTATCTCGGCTACCAGCGCCCTCTCGTCATGAGATTCTCGGGTCCGCGCAAGGCGCGGCCCGAGAATGACGACGCTGGTCAGGCCGCGATCGCCTCGGCCAGCGCCACCGTGCGGCGCGCCATCTCGGCATGCAGCAGCTCGACCATGCGGCCGTCGAGCTGGATCGCGCCCTTGCCGGCATTATCCGGCAGGTCGAAGGCGGCGATGACGGCCCGCGCCCGCGCCAGCTCCGTCTCGTCGGGCGCGAAGACCGCGTTGGCGACGTCGACCTGCGACGGGTGGATCAGCGTCCTGCCGTCGAAGCCGAGGTCGCGCCCCTGCTCGCATTCGGCCCGGAAGCCAACCTCGTCCTTGATGTCGTTGTAGACGCCGTCGAGGATGTCGATGCCATGGGCGCGGGCGGCCAGCAGGGCGCTCGTCAGCCAGGGCAGCATCGGCGCCCGGCCCGGCACGAAGCGGGCACGTGTCTCCTTGGCGAGATCGTTGGTGCCCATGACGAAGCAGGACAGGCGCGTCGCCGGATCGCTTGCGACGCGTGCGATGCGCTCGACATCGAGGATGGCGAGCGGCGTCTCGATCATCGCCCAGATCGCGATCGCGGGGTCGGCCCATAGGCCGGTCAGCTGTGCCCCGATCTCCCCCAGGGTCTCGGGCGCGGAAACCTTGGGGATCAGGATCGCATCGGGCTTCGCTTCCGTGGCGGCTGCGAGATCATCGGCGAACCAGGGCGTCCCGACGCCGTTGACGCGGATCACCAGCTCGCGCCGGCCATAGCCGCCGGCCTTCACCGCGGCACAGACCTGCTCGCGCGCAGCGGCCTTGGCATCTGGAGCGACGGCGTCCTCCAGATCGAGAATCAGGACGTCGGCCGCGATGTCGCGCGCCTTTTCGAGCGCACGCGCGTTCGAGCCTGGCATATAGAGGGCGCTGCGGCGGGGGCGGATCGTGGTCATTGTCTCTCCTGACACGGCCGGCTGTGCTGCGCTGCACAGTAGACCAACGCAGATGCAATGCCAGCGCTGCGAAAGGCGGAGGAGAACAGGGATGGCGTGGGTGGCAGGCGTCGATGGCTGCCGTGGCGGCTGGATCGCGGCTTTCACCGATACGCAGAAGCCGGACCACGCCCCGGTGGCGCGGGTCCTTTCTCGTTTCGGGGATCTGTTCTCGGGCGAAATCCTGCCCGACATCGTGGCGGTCGACATGCCGATCGGCTTGCCGGATCGGGTGACGGGCTCCGGTCGCGGGCCGGAGCGGCTGGTGCGGCCGTTGCTCGGTGAGCGGCAATCCTCCGTCTTCGCGATTCCGGCGCGCGCTGCCGTGGCCGCGTTGGACTATGCCGAAGCCTGCAGGCTCGCGCTCGCGGCTTCCGAACCGCCGCGCAAGGTCTCGAAGCAGGGGTTTCACCTCTTCCCGAAGATCCGCGAGATCGACGGGCTGCTGCGCTCCGAAGCCGCGCTGTGCGAGCGTGTCTTCGAGGTCCATCCCGAGCTGGCGTTCCGCACGATGAAGGGCGCGCCACTCTCCCACCCCAAGAAGATCAAGGGCGTGATCAATCCATCGGGACTGGCGGAACGATGCGGTCTGCTGGTTGAGGCGGGGATTCCGGCCGACGATCTGCTCGATGCGCTGGCGGCCCTGGTCGTCGCCCGGCACATTGCTGCCGGGCGCGGGAAGCCCTTCCCCGATCCGCCGGGACGCGATAGCCACGGGCTGCCGATCGCGATCTGGACGTTTTCGTCCCCGCGCCAGCCCCTACAGGATACCGTCATGAGCGCCTCGCCCGTCTCCCGTCCGATGATCGAGGAAGCGGCCGGGCGCATCGCCGGTCATGCCCGGATCACGCCGGTGATGCGGCTCGGGGCAGGCGCCTTCGGCTCGGTGGGGGACATTTCGCTCAAGCTCGAATGCCTGCAGCATGCGGGCTCGTTCAAGACGCGCGGCGCCTTCAACAACCTGCTCTCGTTGCCGATTCCGGCTGCCGGCGTGGCGGCGGCCTCGGGCGGCAACCATGGTGCTGCGGTAGCCTATGCGGCGCGGGCACGCGGCGTGAAGGCGACGATCTTCGTGCCGGAGATCTCGCCGGCCGCGAAGATCGAGGCGATCAAGCGCTTCGGCGCCGAAGTCGTCGTCGGCGGTGCGCAATATGATGACGCCCAGGCGGCCTGCGATCGCTTCGTCGCCGAGACCGGCGCGCTCAAGATCCATCCCTTCGCGGCTTTGGAGACCATCGCCGGACAGGGAACGCTGGGTCGCGAGTGGGATTTGCAGGAGCCCGATCTCGATACCGTGCTCGTCGCAGTCGGCGGCGGCGGCCTGATCTCGGGTATCGCCAGCTGGTTTGCCGGCAGCAAGGTGAAGGTCGTCGGCGTCGAGCCGGAGGGCTCGCGCGCCCTGCAGGCGGCCTTCGAGGCTAAGGGGCCGGTCGAGGTCAAGGTCGCATCTGTCGCGGCTGATTCGCTGGGCGCCCGCAATGTCGGCCAGCTCGTCTACGATGCGACGAAGGACAGCGTGGATCACATCGTGCTGGTTCCGGATTCAGCGATTGCCGAGGCGCAGGGCGTGCTCTGGCGCGATTTCCGCCTGGCGGTGGAGCCCGGCGGGGCCGCGGCGCTGGGCGCGCTTCTCTGCGGCGCCTACAAGCCGGCGCAAGGCGAGCGGCTCGGCGTGCTGGTCTGCGGCGCCAATGTCGATCTGGGCAAGCTCGCGGCCATCGTCGGCTGAGCCTCCGCCCCTTGGTCGTTGCCGTCGGGGCTGGACGATGTCGCGTGCGGCTGCGCATGCTCGCCCCAGCGAAGCCGGATGGATGGCCCTCATGTCGATCAGCACGAGCAAGACGAATCCGGGCCGCTTCTTCGAGGATTTTCATCTCGGCGACGCCATCGTACACGCGACGCCGCGGACGGTGACGGCTGGCGACGTCGCGCTCTATACGGCCCTCTACGGCCCGCGCTTCGCCGTGCAGTCCTCGGATGCCTTCGCAAGGGCGGTCGGCTATCCCGCCGCGCCAGTCGACGATCTGCTGGTTTTTCACATCGTCTTCGGCAAGACCGTGCCGGATATTTCGCTGAATGCGGTGGCCAATCTCGGCTATGCCGATGGCCGCTTCCTGAAGCCGGTCTTCCCCGGCGATACGCTCTCGACGACCTCGGAGGTCATCGGGCTCAAGCAGGCGTCGTCGGGCGATGCCGGCATCGTCTATGTCCGGTCCATCGGCCGCAACCAGCATGGCGAGATCGTGCTGAGCTATGCGCGCTGGGTGCTGGTCCGCAAGCGCATCCCCGGTACGCCGGCCCATGCCGAGCAGGTGCCGGAGCTGGCAAAGGGCGTCCTGCCGGAGCAATTCGGCGAAGGCTGCCCCGCGATCGAACTCGCGGCTTATGACGATGCGTTGGCCGGCTCGGCGTTCCGCTGGGGAGATTATACGCCGGGCGAGCGGATCGACCATGTCGACGGCATGACGGTCGAGGAAGCCGAGCATCAGCTCGCGACCCGCCTCTATCAGAACACGGCGAGAGTCCATTTCGACGCGCATGCCGCGCAGGGCAGCCGCTTCGGCAAGCGGCTGATCTATGGCGGCCACGTCATCAGCCTCGCGCGGGCGCTGTCATTCAACGGGCTCGGCAACGCCTTTCACATTGCGGCGATCAATGGCGGGCGACATGTCGCGCCGCTCTTCGCGGGTGATACGGTCTATGCCTGGAGCGAGGTGCTGGCGAGCGCGGAGCTGCCCGGACGCGGCGATGTCGGCGCGCTCCGGCTCCGGCTCGTCGCGACCAAGGACCAGCCCTGCAGCGGCTTTCCGCTGAAGTTCGGCGATCAATACGACCCGAGCGTGATCCTCGATTTCGACTATTGGGCGCTGCTGCCGCGCTAAGGTTTTCGTAACAAAATGACGAATTTCAGAATCTGTAACTTCGTTCCGTGCATGCCGCATTGCAGCGCAGGGGCGGTTTCGCTACAGAACCAACCACTCTAGAATGATCCCAAATGGGTCCGCCTTCCGGCGGGCCGCTTGATCGGAGAATGATATTGGCCGAGGTCAAGCCCGCGGCTCGCCCGCTTTCGCCGCATCTGCAGATCTACCGCTGGTCCTGGACGATGGCGATGTCCGTCGCCCATCGCGTCACCGGCACGGGGCTCTATCTCGGCACGGTGCTGATCGCCGCCTGGCTGGTCGCTGCCGCCTCGGGCCCTGCCGCTTTCGACACGGCGCAGTGGATCGCCGGCTCTCTGCTCGGCCGTCTGGTGCTGTTCCTCTACAGCTTCTCGCTGATCCACCACATGGTCGGCGGTCTCAGGCATTTCGTCTGGGACATGGGCCATGGCTATGACCCGCAGACGCGGATGAACATGGCGAAGTTCTCCCTCGTCGCCTCGGCGAGTCTGACGGTCCTGGTCTGGATCGTCGCCCTCGTCCTGCGCTGAGGAGCTGAAACCATGCAATCGAACTCCTCCATGCGCACCCCGCTTGGCCGCGTCCGCGGCCTCGGTTCGGCGAAGTCGGGCACCGGGCATTTCTGGCTGCAGCGCGTCACCGCGGTCGCCAACGTCATCCTGACGGTCATCTTCATCGGAATCGTCATCGCGCTGGTCGGCCGCCCCTATCCGGCGGCGGTGGCGCTGCTGTCGCATCCGCTCGTCGCGATTTTGATGCTGCTCTTCATCCTCTCGGCCTGCGTCCATATGCGGTTGGGCATGCAGGTCATCATCGAGGACTACATCACGAATGAAGGTCTCAAGATCCTCGCCGTGATGGGCAACACCTTCTTCGCCCTCGCGATCGGCGCGGCCAGCGTCTACGCGGTGCTGAAGCTGTCTTTTGGAGGCTGATCCGATGGCGATCACCAAGTCCCGCCCGGTCCCGGCCTATGCCGGCGCTGCCTATCCGATCACCGATCACACCTTCGACGTCGTCGTCGTCGGCGCCGGCGGCGCCGGCCTTCGCGCCACGGTCGGCTGCTCGCAGGCCGGCCTGCGCACCGCCTGCATCACCAAGGTGTTCCCGACCCGCTCGCACACCGTCGCGGCGCAGGGCGGCGTCGCGGCCTCGCTCGGCAACATGGGCAAGGACACCTGGCAGTGGCACATGTTCGATACCGTGAAGGGGTCGGACTGGCTCGGCGACCAGGACGCCATCGAATATCTCGTGCGCAACGCGCCGGCCGCCGTTTACGAGCTCGAGCACTGGGGCGTGCCCTTCTCGCGCACCGAGGACGGCAGGATCTACCAGCGCCCCTTCGGCGGCATGACCACCGAGTTCGGCGAGGGCCCGCCGGCCCAGCGCACCTGCGCCGCGGCCGACCGCACCGGCCACGCCATGCTTCACACGCTCTATGGCCAGGCGCTGCGCTACAATACCGAGTTCTTCATCGAATACTTCGCCATCGACCTGATCATGGACGAAGACGGCCATTGCCGCGGCGTGATCGCGCTCAAGCTCGATGACGGCACGCTGCACCGCTTCCGCTCGCAGCAGACGATCCTGGCGACCGGCGGCTATGGCCGCGCCTATTTCTCGGCGACCTCGGCCCATACCTGCACCGGCGACGGCGGCGGCATGGTGCTGCGCGCCGGCCTGCCGATGCAGGACATGGAGTTCGTGCAGTTCCACCCGACCGGCATCTACGGCTCGGGCTGCCTGATCACCGAGGGCGCGCGCGGCGAGGGCGGCTACCTCACCAACTCCGAGGGCGAGCGCTTCATGGAGCGCTATGCGCCCTCGGCCAAGGACCTCGCCTCGCGCGACGTCGTCTCGCGCTCGATGACGATGGAGATCCGGGCCGGTCGCGGCGTCGGCAAGAACAAGGACCACATCTACCTGCACCTCGACCATCTCGATCCGAAGATTCTGCACGAGCGCCTGCCCGGTATCTCCGAGAGCGCCAAGATCTTCGCCGGTGTCGACGTGACGCGCGAGCCGATCCCGGTTCTGCCGACGGTGCACTACAACATGGGCGGCATCCCGACGAACTTCCACGGCGAGGTGCTGACCAAGGTCGGCGGTGATCCGGATACGGTGGTGCCCGGCCTGATGGCGATCGGCGAGGCGGCCTGCGTCTCCGTGCACGGCGCCAACCGTCTAGGCTCCAACTCGCTGATCGACCTCGTCGTCTTCGGCCGCGCGGCTGGCCTGCGCTGCGCCGAGACGGTCACGGCCGGCGAGAAGCAGCCGGAGCTGCCGAAGAACTCGGCCGATCTCGCGCTGACCCGCCTCGACAAATACCGCAACGCGTCGGGCGGCACGCCGACGGCCGATCTGCGCGACCGGATGCAGCGGACGATGCAGGACAACTGCGCCGTCTACCGCACCGGCGAGACGCTGGAAGAGGGCCACAAGCTCATCCACGAGGTCTGGGGCGGCATCACCGACATCGGCACCAAGGACCGCTCGCTGATCTGGAACTCCGACCTGATCGAGACGCTGGAGTTCGACAACCTGATCACCCAGGCGGTCGTCACCATGGATTCGGCGCTGAACCGTCCGGAAAGCCGCGGCGCGCATGCCCGCGAGGACTATCCGAACCGCGACGACAAGGACTGGATGAAGCACACCCTGGCCTGGATCGACGACGAGAAGCGTTCGGTCACGCTCGATGACCGGCCGGTGCACACTTACACGATGTCCAACGACATCGAGTACATTAAGCCCAAGGCGCGGGTGTACTGACTGTGTCGGCGACCAACATGTCAGCTCCAGTCGGTTGGGCTCTGGCGGGAATGGTGATTTGCACTCCTGCTCATGCTGCTGGCGACGACATGCCGACGTTGTTTGGTGTTCTGATCGTCAGCATTCCCGCCGCGCTTGGCTTCGCCTTTCGCAAGCTATCCCGCAAATCTCTGGCGGCGCTCATAGCCGCTATCTGGGTTGGTGGGCTGGTGCTGGCGATCGGCAGCTACGGTGTTGCGGGCGTGACTGATCGATCTTCAAAATTTGCGTTGTTGATGTCGTGTCTCACTATACCTCTCGCTGGAGGATGGCTGGTGGGACACGCCGCGAGAAAGCGCCTTTCTGGAATCGGAATGCGTCATGGCTGAATTCAATCTCCCGAAGAACTCCCGTCTGACCGAGGGCAAGGCGTGGCCGAAGCCGGCCAATGCCAAGCACGTCACCGAGTTCAAGATCTATCGCTGGAACCCGGACGACACCGCCAATCCGCGCACCGACACCTATTATGTCGACCGCGACGATTGCGGGCCGATGGTGCTGGATGCGCTGATCTGGATCAAGAATAAGGTCGACCCGACGCTGACCTTCCGCCGCTCCTGCCGCGAGGGCATCTGCGGCTCCTGCGCCATGAACCTGGACGGGAAGAACGGGCTCGCCTGCACCACCGGCATCGACGAATGCGGCGGCACCGGCAAGAATGCGGGCCGCGTCGCGATCTACCCGCTGCCGCATATGCCGGTGGTCAAGGACCTCGTGCCGGACCTGACCCGCTTCTACGCCCAGCACGCCTCGATCGAGCCCTGGCTGCAGACCACGACGCCGGCGCCCGAGAAGGAGTGGCGCCAGGCCAAGGACGACCGCGAGAAGCTCGACGGCCTCTACGAGTGCATCCTCTGCGCCTGCTGCTCGACCTCCTGCCCGAGCTACTGGTGGAACGGCGACCGCTATCTCGGCCCGGCCGCGCTGCTGCAGGCCTATCGCTGGCTGATCGACTCGCGCGACGAGGCGACCGGCGACCGCCTCGACAATCTGGAAGACCCCTTCCGGCTCTACCGCTGCCACACCATCATGAACTGCGCGAATGCCTGCCCGAAGGGGCTGAACCCGGCCAAGGCGATCGCGGAGGTCAAGAAGATGATGGTCGCGCGGCAGGTCTGAGACGGCGCGAATGCTACTGGCGCGGCCGTCTGACGCGACGGCCGGCGCTTCCGGTGCTCACGTACTGATGTACGCTCCGCTCCGGTTCTCGACCATCACGCCAGCCGACTCACGCCAGCGCATTCGCGCTCGGCTCAGTCAGGGCGTCATTCTCGGGCGGAGCGAAGCGCAGAACCGAGAATCTCGTGAAGGAAAGCGCTGGAGCCCCATTCGGCCAGAGATGGTCGGGTCAAGCCCGACCATGACGGCAGGCGGGACGGCTTTCAGCCGATATACCGCCCCGGCCTGAACGGCTTGGGATCGGCCGGTGGCGTCTCACCGCAAACCATCGCCGCGATCATCTCTCCCGTGATCGGCCCCGTCGAGAAGCCGATATGCTGGTTGCCGAAGGCGAGCCAGAGGCCGGGATTACCAGGCGCTTCGCCGATCATCGGCAGTGAATCCGGCAGGGTCGGCCGCGCGCCGCGCCAGGTTTCGCCGGTCACGCCGTCGAACGGGAAGGCTTCGTGGGCGGCCTTGGTGACGCCATCGATCTGGCGGTGGTCGTCGGGTGCGTCGCGATCGCTGAGATCGACGCCGCTGGTGACGCGGTAGCCTTGTTCCATCGGCGCCATGTAATAGGCGGCGTCGGCGTCGTAGACCGGCCGCGACAGGCGGGCGCCGGCCCGCGCCTTCAGGTGGCGATGATAACCGCGCTCGACATCGAGCTTCGGGTCGAGGCCGAGGGGCTTCAGCAGGTCGCCGCTCCAGGGACCGAGCGCGACCACGGCGATGTCGGCGTCGAAGGCGCCCGTCGCGGTGCTCGCGCGCCAGCCGGTGCCCTGGCGGGCGAGGCCCGTGACCTCGGCCTGTTCGATGCGCCCGCCGCGATCGGCGAAGAGAGCGGCATAGGCCGCGGTGACGGCGCCGGGGGAATCGACCGAGCCGACGGCGGGAATCAGCAGCCCGGCCGGGAAGATCGGGTTCAGGCTCGGCTCGACGGCGGAGATACCCTGCCGATCGAGTATCTCGGATTCGATGCCGTGGCTCTTCAGGAAATCATGCTCGGCCTTGGCCGCGGCATGGCCGGCGTCGGTGCGCCAGAGCTTCAGCGTGCCGGTCTCGCGCAGGCGGTGAGCCACGCCGGCCTCCGTCATCAGGGCGCGATGCCGCTCGACGGTGCAGGCGGTCAGGGATTCGAGGGCGGCGATGCGGGCCGCGGCTTGCGAGGGGCGGGCTTCCCAGAGGAAGCGCAGCAGCCAGCCGGGCCGGGCCAGGGCGCGGCGCCAGCTCAGATTGAGCGCCGGGTGGCGGTTGCCGAGATAGCCGGCGATACTGGGGAAGAGCGAGGGATTGTTGAGCGGCACGATCGACGAGAGTGCCAGCACCCCGGCATTGCCGTAGGAGGTTTCGCAGCCGGGCTCCCGCCGGTCGACGAGCGTCACAGTGATGCCGCGCTTCTGCAGCGCGAGCGCGCAGGAGACGCCGACCATGCCGGCGCCGAGGACGAGTGCTGATTTGGTCACGCGGATGTTGTTCCGGCTTCGGCCGGTTCCTTCAGCCAGTGGTCGAGAAAGGCGTCGAGCCAGAGCCGGATCGCCGGATCGTGCTGGAACCAGCCGGGGACATGGGTGTGGCCGAGTTGGGCGCCGGGCATCAGCGTGCGCTCATAGCCGCGCACCGACCAGCGATGCATCATCGCCGGGGTCACCTCGGGATGGAACTGGATGCCGTAGGCCTTCAATCCCGCGCGAATCGCCTGCACCGGGAAGTCCCCGCCCGTGGCGAGGCATTCGGCGCCACCCGGGCAGTCGAAGCCGTCTCGGTGCCATTGATAGACGGTGCCCGGCCAGGCGAATCCCGCCATGCCGGCATGGGCGGCGCCGGCCTCGGTGATGGCGAGGGGATAGTAACCGACCTCGGCGCGGCCCTCGCCATGGGTGTAGACGCGCGCGCCCATATGCTTCGCCAGCATCTGCGCGCCCAGGCAGATGCCGAGGAACGCTGCATCCTCCCTCAGGCAGGTGCCGATCCAGTCGATCTCCGCCTTGACGAAATTCTCGGGATCGTTGGCGCCCATCGGGCCGCCGAAGATCACGGCGCCGGCGTGATCGCGCATCGTCTGCGGCAGCGGATCGCCGAAGCGCGGCTTGCGGATGTCGAGAGCGTGGCCGCGCGCCTGCAGCAGCCGGCCGACACGGCCGGCGGTCGAATGCTCCTGATGCAGCACGATCAGGACCGGTTTCGGGACGGGGCGGACGGGCCGGGTGGATAGCGGCGAGCGGGTTCTGCGGGTCGCGCGGAAAGGGAAGGCGTGGTCGTTCATCACGGACTTCAAGGTCGCTCGCGCTTCGGCGGACGGGGTAGATGCGCGCAAAGCCATGCCAGATCGCCCCTAAACATGAGGTTCCACACGGGACGACGCAAGCAATTTGTGCGCCGGGATCGCTGCAATGATCCGGCAAGCTTCGGGCGGTATGCCCGGCGGAATCGCAACCCCCGATGGCAAATCGCTTGACCGCGCTTCCGCTTTCTGAGATGAGAATGAACGTTCATTCTCATTTTCCCGAGTTCTGATGCCACCTCTGGTTTCCACGTCGCAGCCCGATCCCGCCCTGTCGGAGCGACATATCCGCATCCTCGACGCGGCGGAGCGCGTCTTCGCGCGCGCCGGGTTCCACGCGGCGACGATGCAGGATGTCGCGGCCGAGGCGGGCATGAGCCCTGGCAATCTCTATCGCTATTTCAGCTCCAAGGACGCCATCATCGCCGGCATGGCCGAGCGCGACCGTTCCCTGATCGCGACCGATTTCGGCGAGCTCTGCCCCGACAACGGCGCGCTGCTCGATCAGCTTGAGGAGCTCGGCCGCAAGCATCTCGTCCGCCAACCGCGCGAGAAGGCGGTCATCGCCTTGCAGATATGGGCAGAGGCGGCGCGCAACCCGGAGATGGCGCGCATGTGTGCGGATATCGAAGGCACGGTGGCCCAAGGGCTTGCGGCGGCGATCGGCGAGGCCAAGCACAACGGCGAGCTGCCGCCGCGGCTCGACGAACACCGCTTCCTGCTGGCGGTTTCGATGATGGCCGATGGCTTCTTCTGTCGGCGCGGGATGGATCCGGCCTTCGACGAGGCAACTGCCGCCGACACGCTTTTCGCCAGCATGCGCCAGCTCGCGCAGACCATGCTCCTGCCCGAAGCGGACGTGCAGCCATGATGTCTGCACCCGCCGGGCTTCTCGCCTTTTCCTCCGGCTTCAAGGCCGCAACAGGACCACACCCGATGCCCGTTCGCATGACCGTTTTTCGCCTGGTCGCCCCGATGGCGCTGGCAGCGGCTCTCCTGGCGATCCCGTTGCCGCTCGTCGCGCAGACGCCGGCCCCGGCCGCGGCTGCTGCCGGGCCGTCCGTCACCGTGACGCAGGCGCAGATGACCGAGATCGTCCAGAGCGTGGTCGTCTCGGGCTCGATGGTTGCGCGCGACGAGATCCTGGTGGCACCGGAGGTCGACGGGCTGTCGATCGTCGAGCTTCTGGCCGAGGAGGGCGACAAGGTCGCGCAAGGGCAGGTGCTGGCCCGGCTGAACCGCGTGACGCTCGACGTCCAGAAGGTGCAGAACGACGCGCAGATCGCCCGCGCGGAAGCATTGGTCGCTCAGGCCAATGCCCAGATCGCCGAGGCCGACGCCAATCTCGTCCAGGCCAACAATGCCTTCGATCGGACCAAGGCGCTGCGCGACACCGGCAATGCCAGCATCGAGACGTTCGACCAGCGTGCGGCCGCTGCGCGCTCGGGCCAGGCGCGGGCGAACTCGGCCCGGCAGGCGCTCGCCATCGCCACGGCCGATCTGGCGCTCGCTCAGGCGCAGGGCAAGGACATCACGGTCAAGCTCGCGCGGACCGATATCAAGGCGCCGCATGCAGGCATCGTCAGCCGCCGCACCGCGCGTCTCGGCGCAACGGCCGGCATGGGCGCCGGAGCCGAGCCGCTTTTCCGGATCATTGCCGACGGGGCGGTCGAGCTGGAAGCGCAGGTCGCCGAGGTCGAGCTGCCGGGGTTGAAGGTGGGTCAGGGCGTCTCCGTCTTGCCCGCAGGGGCCAAGGACGCGCTCGCGGGCACGATCCGGCTGATCTCGCCTGAGGTCGACAAGGCCTCGCGCCTCGGCCGCGTCCGCGTCGCGCTCAACGGCAACCCGCCCGTGTCGCTCGGCAGCTTCGCCCGCGGCATCATCGAGACAGGCCGCAAGCGGGCCGTGACCTTGCCGCTTTCGGCGATCACCTATAGCCGCTCGGGCGCGACCGTGCAGACCGTCAAGGACGGCAAGGTCACGACCAAGCCGGTGACGATCGGCCTGGCCGGCGGTGGACGGGCCGAGATCGCGACCGGACTCGCGGAGGGTGAGACCGTGGTGGCACGCGCCGGCACCTTCGTGCGCGACGGCGATCTCGTCACGCCTGTCGCGACCAATTGACGGATTCGGCCATGAACGTGAATTTCTCCGCCTGGTCGATCCGAAAGCCGGTTCCGGCGATCCTGCTCTTCGTCGTGCTCTGCGTGCTCGGGCTGCTCTCCTTCTCGAAGCTGCCGGTCACGCGCTTCCCGAACATCGACGTGCCGCTGGTTTCCGTCACCGTGACGCAATCTGGCGCCGCACCGGCCGAGCTCGAAAGCCAGGTCAGCAAGCGCGTCGAGGATTCGGTCGCGAACATCACCGGCGTGAAGCATGTGATGTCGACGCTGACCGACGGGCAGTCGCAGACCATCATCGAGTTCCGGCTCGAAACCAACACGGACCGGGCCGTCAACGACGTCAAGGACGCGATCGCCAAGATCCGGGCCGATCTGCCGCGGACGATCGACGAGCCGATCATCCAGCGCATCGACGTCGAAGGCCAGTCGATCCTGACCTATGGCGCGGCCTCGGCCGGGATGACGCTGGAGCAGATTTCCTGGCATGTCGACGATGTCGTGGCGCGCGAGCTGCAGGGCCTCAAGGGCGTCGGGCGCGTCGAGCGCTATGGCGGCGTCGACCGCGAAATCCGCATCTCGCTCGATCCCGACCGGCTGCTGGCGCTCGGCATCACCGCGGGCGAGGTCAACCGCCAGATCCGCGCCACCAATGTCGATCTGGCCGGCGGGCGGGGCGAGGTCGGCGGGCAGGAGCAGGCGATCCGCACGCTGGCGGGCGCGCGCACGGTCGCCGAGCTTGCCGAAACCAAGATCACGCTGACCGGCGGGCGCGAGGTGCGCCTCAAGGAGCTCGGCCGCGTCGAGGATTCGAATTCGGAGCCGCGCGCCTTCGGCCGGCTGAACAAGAGCCCGGTCGTGACCTTCGCGGTGTTCCGCTCGAAGGGCTCCAGCGAACTCTCCGTCAAGGATGTCGTCGCGCAGCGGGTGGCGGAGCTGAACAAGCGCTTCCCCGACATCAAGATCACCCCGATCGACGATGCCGTCGCCTATACGCACGGCAACTACAAGGCGGCGATGGAGACGCTGATCGAGGGTGCCGCGCTCGCCGTCGTCGTCGTCTTCCTGTTCCTGCGCAATTGGCGCGCGACGCTGATCACGGCGATCGCCCTGCCGCTTTCGGCCATCCCCACCTTCTGGGCGATGGAGCTGATGGGCTTCTCGCTCAACCTCGTCAGCCTGCTGGGCATCACGCTGGTGACCGGCATCCTCGTCGACGACGCCATCGTCGAGATCGAGAACATCGTCCGGCACATGAAGATGGGCAAATCGCCCTATCGCGCTGCGATGGAGGCGGCCGACGAGATCGGCCTGGCTGTCATCGCGATCACGCTTACCATCGTCGCGATCTTCGCGCCGGTCTCGTTCATGGGCGGCGTCGCCGGGCAGTATTTCCGTCAGTTCGGCCTGACCGTGGCGGTTGCGGTGCTGTTCTCGCTGCTCGTCGCGCGATTGATCACGCCGATGATGGCCGCCTATCTGATGCGCCCCGTGAAGCATGCCGATCCGAAGGACGGATGGATCATGCGGGCCTATGTCGGCCTGCTGAACGGCACGCTGAAGAAGCGGCGCATCCCGTTCTTCCCGCGCTTCGACGGCTCGCGGCGCTGGCGGACGATGCCGTTCAACACCGCCTATGCGACGCTGGTGGTCGGCTTCCTCTTCCTGGTCGGCTCGATCCAGGCGACGCAATTGCTGCCGACCGGCTTCATCCCGGACGAGGACACCTCCCGCGTCGTGGCCTCGGTCGAGCTGCCGCCCGGCTCGACGCTCGAGGATACGCGCGTCACCACCGACCATCTCGTCGACGCGCTGAAGGCGATTCCCGAGGTCACCAACGTCTTCGTGCTGGGCGGGGCATCGCCGACCGGCCAGCGCGAGGTCCGCCGCGCCGCCGTCTTCATCCTGCTGAAGCCCAAGGCCGAGCGCGACATCAGGCAGAAGGAGCTCAAGGTCACGATCGCCGAGAAGCTCGCCAGCGTGCCGGATGTGCGCGCCTGGTACGTCAACGAGCGCGGCGAACGCGAGATGGCCTTCTCGATCATGTCGAAGGACGGCGATGCGCTCGATGCCGCCGTCGCCAAGATCGAGGCGCGGATGCGCCAAGTCGACGGCTATCTCAACGTCGCGACCGCTGGCTCGCTGAGCCGCCCGGAGCTGCGCGTCACGCCGAAGCTGGAGGAGGCCGCCAATCTCGGCGTCACGCCCGAAGCGATCTCGGAAGCCGTGCGCGTCGCGACGATCGGCGATGTCGGCGCCAATCTCGCCAAGTTCAACGCCGGCGACCGGCTGGTGCCGATCCGCGTGCAGCTCGAAGAAGATGCCCGCACCGATATCCGCAACATCGCCGCGCTGCGCGTGACCAACACGAGCGGCGTCTCGATTCCGCTCACCGCCGTCGCCGATATCGGCTTCGGCGAGGGGCCGAGCTCGATCGACCGCTACGATCGGGTCCGCCGGGCACAGATCGGCGCCGATCTCAAGCGCGGCTTCGAACTCGGCACGGCGCAGGAGAAGTTCCAGCAGATCGTCAAGGAGGTCGGCCTGCCGTCCGGCGTCTGGATCGCCGCAACCGGCGATGCCGAGATCCAGGGCGAGGTCGTCGAAGGCTTCATCACGGCGATGACGACCGGGCTGATGCTGGTGCTGGCCGTGCTGATCCTGCTGTTCGGGTCGGTCTTCCAGCCGATCACGATCCTGCTCTCGCTGCCACTCTCCTTCGGCGGCGTCGTGATCGCGCTGCTGGCGACCGGCAATGCCGTGTCGATGCCGGTCTATATCGGCCTGCTCATGCTGATGGGCATCGTCACCAAGAACGCGATCATGCTCGTCGATTTCGCAGTCGAGGAGGTCGGGCGCGGCAAGGACCGGCTGACGGCGCTGATCGAGGCGGGACGCAAGCGCGCGCGGCCGATCCTGATGACAACCATCGCCATGGCGGCGGGCATGTTGCCCTCGGCCTATGGCGTCGGCGACGGCGGCGAGTTTCGCGCGCCGATGGCGATCGCGGTCATCGGCGGCCTCCTCGTCTCGACGGTGCTGTCGCTCGTCTTCGTGCCATCCTTCTACATGGTGATGGACGATCTCTCTCGCGCAACGGGCTGGCTCTTCGGCCGCTTCTTCAGCAAGGCCGAGGACGAGAGCAACTGGGAGCCGATCGACGAGCACGCGGCCCCCGCGATCGCGACGGCCGAGGCGATGTCGAAGCCCGCGCCGCCGCGGCTGGCGGCGGAGTGAGGTATCAGGGCTGCGGCTGAAGTTCGAGCGGGAAGGGCGTGCGTTCGTGATGCGCGGACAATTCCCAGCGCCCTATCGAGTCCGCTTCCCAATCGTGCAACATGGCAGCCACCGCGGTGCGGTCATTGGCCAAGATCAGTGGCCGGAGATGGTCCAGAAGGGCACTCAGGACCGGCTCCATCACGCGGTGACCGCGCGGGATTTCAGTTAGAACTTCAAGGCTTGCGGCTGCAGCTTTGAAATCGCCCCGAGCGGTATGGAGCAAGGCCTTCATATGCACGAGCTCGAACGCATCTTCGAGCGGGAGTTCCGGCCCTTGACGAGGTGGGTCCTGTTCAATGGCAAAAGTTGCTAAGTTCAGGGGCCTCAGCGACGGCAAGACGTATTCTCGGATAATGCGTTCGAAATGCTGCTGAAGATTCGGCTCCGTCCAGCGGGCTAGCCAGTTCTCGTATCTGAAAACCTGGGACACCGCACGTGGGGACCCCAACGCCGGGTCAAAGCTGAGGCCGACGAACAAGGCGATGTCAAAACGATCGGCCTCACCCGTCCGATATATTCTGAGGCCGCGGGTGACATGATGGATAGGCACGAGATAAATCTCATGCCCACGGACATGAAGGTCTTTGCGCTGCCGATAGGGACGAAGAAGCTCGTCGATCTGTCGCCGCGTTGTCAAAGTCGAGGCCTCAACTCGATTACGAGAGGGCGATTCACTGATCCGCGAATGCGCATAGCGGCATCGGCGGTAATGTCCGCCTCAGAACGTGAGAGCTCGCGGCCCGTCTTGATATCGTAAAGGCAACGGGTCCCATTGATTCCTCTTTCAAAGACATCAAAACGTTTGGTTCCGGCTGTTCCATAAGGCTGCTCCCCCAATTCGCGCAATTCTTTGAAGTAGGACCGTTCTGCGACGACGGCAGGATTGTTCCAGACATCGACGCGATTCTTGAGTCGGAGATGAACGTCTGTGCCGTATTTCTGCATCGTTGAGAAATTGCTCGGCGGTCCGGCCTCGCGTGCCGCATCATCCAACATTTCCTGGATTTTTGGGAGGTAAGGGCAGGCTTGTTCGACTTCGGCACGATCAACCTTGCCGACCCATGACGTGCTGAAAGAATCGGCCTTCCCAGGTGCATAATCGTGGGCACGAAACCCTAGAACGGGTAGAGCGCCGCTGCTTTCTCCCAGGCTATTGAACCAGTCGAACAATTTGCCGGCCGCTTGCGACCGAGAACCTCCTGATCCTCCGCCGCGTCGCCATCTCGCCTCGACCACGTCTGGTCCATTTTCTCCCCAGACCGATTGGCTGACTATTTCTCCGTCTGGGCCGCCGTCGCGGATCAACTGGACCTTGTCCGTCGTTTCGAAGCTTACCGTGTTGCCATCGCGGTCGATGACGGTCTGGCGTTCGTCGAAGCCGGCGGCGCGCGAGGCGGCGTATTCCGACTGGATCGTCGTGCCCTGGCCGTCCGTGACGGCCTGCTCGAAGACCGAGCCGTCCTCGTTCCAGCCCTCGCCGAGCGAGGACCAGCCGGCATCTGCGTCGAGCGATGTGCCGTCGGGAAAATCTGGGTTTCCGCCGCCTGAACCGCCGCCACCTCCCGCGCCGCTGGTCCACTGTCCACCGCCAGGGCCGCCGGCAGGCACGCGGGGTTGGGAAGGATTGTATTTGCGAAGCCAGTGATCGCGCCGGATCAGGCCGAGTTCGTCTCGCAGGCGAAGCAAGCGCATGCGCAGGGTGCGAAGCTCGCTCCCGCGGTCAGAAAAGCGATGGTGGGCTGGCATGACGGGCTCCTGAGAGGAGCCCTATTGTCCGGTAGTCCTGGCCACCGGGGATAAGTCGGCCGGTGTCCGTGCGGCTCAGCCTGCCAGAGCCTTCCGCCGCGCCAGCGCTGCTTGATAGGCCTGCGTCAGCTCGCCGAGCACGGAGTGCTCGGGCTTGTTTGCATCGAGATGCAGGTGCCTGAGCTCCTGCATGAAGCGCTCCCACAAGGCCGGGCCGCCTTCGCTCAGGAGTTCGGCCCGGATCGAGAGTTCCTCCGTCACCGGCAGGAAGCGGCGGCCCCATTCGCCCATCGCGGCGAAGACGGGAACGAGCGCGATGCCCATCTCGGTCAGGCTGTAGATCGCCTTCTGCTTGTGGCTGGTATCGTCGCGGCGCGAGAGCAGGCCCTTCTCGACCAGTCGCTTCAGTCGATCGGCGAGGATGTTCGAGGCGATGCCCTCTTCCGATTTCGACAGGAGCTCGCGAAAATGCCGTCGATTGCCGAACATGATGTCGCGAAGGACGATCAGGCTCCAGCGATCGCCCAGGATTTCAAGTGTCAGATTGATCGGACAGCCCGAACGGCCGGTCTCGCGCATGCTCGTCTCCAAACTGATTGCAATGTAGGATCGGTTTGGATAATCATCAACCAATTGCAATTCACAACTGGTTTATCCGAGCGCGGCAGGAGAGGTGAGATGGCCAAGCTGATCGTCTGGAATCTGATGACGCTGGAGGGCTTCTTCGAAGGGCCGGAAAAATGGGATCTGGCCTTCCACAGCGATGCCTGGGGCGAGGAACTGAACGAGATGAGCAGCGAGTTCGGAGACAAGGCCGGGCTGCTCGTCTTCGGCCGGGTCACATATGAGGGCATGAAGGCCTATTGGACGAGCGCGGAGGAGGAGGGCGAGACCAAAGCCTTTATGAACAGCCTGCCGAAGCTCGTCGCCTCGCGCAGCCTGACGGGCTCGGACTGGAACAACACGACGGTGACGGCCGACATCGCCGACGAGATCGCCCGGCGCAAGGCCGTGCCGGGGAAGGATATCTATGTCTTCGGCAGCGCCGAGCTGACGGAATCGCTGCTGGCCGCCGGGCTGGTCGACGAGATCATGCTCGGGGTCGCGCCGCTCACGATCGGCCGGGGCACGCCCTTCTTCAAGCAAGGCACCGACAAGCGCGGCTTCTCGCTGATCACGGCCCGCCCGCTGAAGAACGGCACCGTGATCCTGCACTACGGCGTCAAGGCAATGGCGTAAGTAAGTCTTGCGATTTAGCCGCGCCGGACCATCAGCACGGCGGCGAGGATGGCGACGCCGCCGAAAGCCTGGACGGGCGTCGGCTGCTCGCCGAAGAGCGCCCAGGCGGCGAGCACGCTGACCAGCGCCGGCCAGACCATGACGAGCGAGGCGGCGCTCGCGCCATAGCTGCCGAGCGAGAGCGTGATCAGCCCTTGGCCGAGCGCATGCGAGACGAGGCCGAGCGCGGCGACGGCGAGCCACCCCTGCAGGCTCGACGGAATGATCTGCTCGCCGAGCGCCAGCGCTGCCGCGAGGCAGAAGACGGCGCAGACCACGCTGGAGACGAGGCTGACATATCCGGCATCCGCCCGGTCGCGGGCACGGCGCACGGCGAGGATATAGGTGGCGTAGGACATCGCCGCACCGACGGCGAGGCTGTCGCCCAGCAGATTGCCCGAAACCTGGGCGGCACCGGTGAATTTCGGCAGGACGAGCAGCAGCGCGCCGGCGATCGCGAGCATCAGCGCGCCGAGAATGCGTCGGGACGGGCGCTCGCCGAGCAGCAGCCAGCCGCCGAGCACGACGCCGACCGGGGCGAGATTGCCGAGCAGCGAGGCGTTGGCGATCGTCGTATGGCCGAGAGCGGCGTTGTAGAGCGTGACGTCGATGCCGAAGGTCAGGCCTGCCAGCGCGACCGCGCCGAAGGCGCCGCCGCGCACCTTGTCGCCCGCCGGCTTGCGCTGCTCCAGCGCCGTCCAGGCGGCGAGGACCGGCAGGGCGAACACCATGCGCCAGAATCCGGCCGCGGCGGGGCCGACATCGGCCAGTCGCACGAAGATGCCGGAGAAGCCGATGAACGTCGCGCCGGCGAGCAGCGTAAGGAACATCGCGAGCGCGGGCGAGGCAGGCCGGACGGAAATGGCGGGAGCTGACATGGTGTTTCTGACTGATGTTGAAGCCAGCTTCGGTCGCGACGATGCGGCGGGGCTGAGCCTCGTTCAGGCGTGGATATAGGGCGCTTCCTTCCATCGGAAAAACGGATTATTCTGATTTAACCATTCTTAAAATCGATCGAAGGCCCTCGTTCCAGGGAGGCACGTCATGACCGTTCATTTCGACCTTGCCGCGCTCGGCATGCTGGTGGCCGTGGCCGAAACCGGCGGCTTCACCGCCGCGAGCGCCAGGCTCGGCCGCACCCAGTCGGCGATCTCGGTCCGGATCCAGGATCTTGAGAACCAGCTCGGCCACAAGCTGCTGGAGCGCTCCCGGCGCGGCGTCACGCCGACCGATGCCGGCGAACGGCTGATCGCCCATGCGCGGCGCCTGCTTGCAGTGGAGCGCGAGGCGCTGGCCGATCTCAGTGGCGACACCCCGTCCGGCCGGCTGCGCATCGGCATTCCCGACGACTACATGGATGCCTATCTCAGGCCGCTGATCGCGCGTTTCGCCGCCGAGCATCCGAAGGTCGAGCTCGAAGTGCGCTGCGATCTGTCGAAGCGCATCGAGCCGGCGCTGCTGGCCGGAGAATTCGACATCGCCGTGGTCACGCAGGATCCGAACAAGCCGATGGGCGAGATGCTGCGGCGCGAGCCGCTGGTCTGGGTGGCGGCGCGCGGCCACCGGCCGGAACTACAGGAGACTCTGCCGCTCGCGCTCTTTGCCGAGGGATGCCGGGCGCGGCCGCGCATCCTTGCTGCGCTCAACACGGCCGGCAAGGCGCATCGGCTCGTCTTTTCCTGCTCGCATACGTCGGGCGTGCTGTCGGCAGTGGAAGCCGGCTTCTGCGTGGCGGCGATCACCGAAAGCGCGATGCCGCCCTCGCTCCGCCGGCTCGGCCCGGCCGAGGGCCTGCCGCCCCTGTTCGAGCTCTCCGTCGGGCTGATCATGGCGCCGCATCCCGATCTCGCGGCGCGGCGCTTCGCCGACGCGCTTCGCGAGGAAATGAGCATGCTGCGGCTTGCGGCTTGACACCATTCCTCCTGACGCGAGGGGCGAGAAGGAAAGGCGGCATTGCCCTTTCCTTCTGTCATCACTACTGAAACGGCATGAAATTCCTCGACCAAGCCAAGATCTATGTGAAGGCCGGTGACGGCGGCGCGGGCTGCGTCTCCTTCCGCCGCGAAAAGTTCATCGAATTCGGCGGGCCCAATGGCGGCGACGGCGGGCGCGGCGGCGATATCGTCGTCGAATGCGTGCAGGGGCTGAACACGCTGATCGATTTCCGCTTCCAGCAGCATTTCAAGGCGAAGATCGGCGAGCACGGCATGGGCAAGGACCGCCATGGCGCGAATTCGCAGGCGATCGTGCTGAAGGTGCCGCCGGGCACCGAGATCCTCGAAGAGGACGGCGAGACCAAGATCGCGGACCTGACCGAGCCGGGCCAGCGCTTCGTGCTGTGCAAGGGCGGCAATGGCGGCTTCGGCAATGCCTATTTCAAGACCTCGACGAACCAGGCGCCGCGCCACGCCAATCCCGGCCTGCCCGGCGAGGAGCGCTGGGTCTGGCTGAGGCTGAAGCTGATCGCCGATGCCGGGCTCGTCGGCCTGCCCAACGCCGGCAAGTCGACATTCCTGGCCACCGTTACGGCGGCGAAGCCCAAGATCGCCGATTATCCCTTCACCACGCTCCACCCCGGCCTCGGCGTCGTGCGGGTCGACGGGCGCGAGATGGTGCTGGCCGACATTCCCGGACTGATCGAGGGCGCGCATGAGGGGCATGGCCTCGGCGACCGCTTCCTCGGCCATATCGAACGCTGCCGCGTGCTGCTGCATCTGGTCGAGGGCACGAGCGAACACGCCGGCAAGGCCTATAAGACCGTTCGCGAAGAGCTCGAGGCCTATGGCGAGGGCTTGGCCGACAAGCCGGAGATCGTCGCGCTCTCCAAGGTCGACGCGCTGACGCCGGAGCTGCTCAAGGAGCAGGTCGCGCGGCTGAAGCGGGCGGCGAAGCGCATGCCGATCATCCTGTCATCCGCCTCGGGCGAGGGCGTCGATGCGTCGTTGCGGGCGCTCTTCGCCATCGTCGAGGAGGCGCGCCGCCAGGAGGAGCGCGAGAGCGCTCCTGTCGAGGAAACCGGTTGGCGGCCGTAAGGTCTAGTATCCTGTGGAACCGCCTCGTCATCCCGGACAAGCCGCGTCAGCGGCGCTGATCCGGGATCCATCATAGAGCTCCGGTGTCCTTCGATGGATTCCGGGTCAAGCCCGGGATGACGGCGCGGTTTCGCATGCATCCTGAAAGCGTCGGACGACAGCGCACTCTAGCGGAAATCCGGCCAGGCGCCGACGCGGTGTATGCTCTCGCGGTCGCGAGCCGCTTCGCCGAAGGGCGCGACGGGCCAGTCCCAGCTTTCGTCCGGCGCAGGCAGTTCGACGCCACGCGTCAGATCGAGCCGGTCGACGATCGCGCCTGAGCGATCGCGCTCGATCATGTCGACATCGCTCAGCAGGATTACGCGGCTGCGGAAGCGGCCGAGATCGGCGAGGTGCCAGGCGATGCAGCGTGCCGGCAGATCGGGTGGCAGCGTCTCCGCACGGTCAGGGTTGTCGGCAAGCCAGTCCTCGATCGGCCAGGCGAGCTGCGACAGCAGATTGGCTGATACGACGAGGTCCAGCTCCGGATCGGCGACAAGGTCGACCAGCGGATCGCTGCGGCCGTCGCTCTCGCCGGCGAGCCAGCCCACGATGCCGGTCAGGTCGCGGGTCAGCAGCGTGACGTTGCGCCGGAAGCGCATGCGAAGCCGGATTTGCGGGAGATGGACGGCATCGACCAGCAGCACACGCTCGAAATTCGCGCAAAGCAGGCCGAGCGGGATGTCGCGCAGCAGGCCGGAGCCGAGGATGACGGCGGTCCGTCGCGCGGGCAGCTCGGCCACGGCTTGCGCCACTACGGCCCGGCAGCGAGTGTGATGTTCGGCCCAGGCGCGGCGCTGCCGGAGGCCGCGCGACCAGAGCGCGACGCTCTCGGTCACCAGGCCGAGCTTGCGCGTCATCCGCGCGGCCGGCGTCGCCAGCCGCAGGGCGAGTTCCGCGAGCATGGCTATGCGCTTGCGTTTCGCATCGGCCGCTTCCGAAAACCGGTTCCCACTTTGCGGGCCGATGCGTCAGGTCAGGGCGCCGCGCGCCGCCACCGGCCAGAGCGCCTCGACATGGGCGTCCGGCCCGTGCAGGCCGCGCACGCAGACATACCAGTCGTGCAGGTTGACCGTCGGGTCGCAATGGCCGGGCACGAGCAGCAGCCGGTCGCCGCGATGGGGCAGCGCGATCGGATCGCCGGTCAGGATGCCGTGCTCGTCCGAGGGCTTGGTGTAGACGACGCCGTCGCGGCGGAATGGCGTCGGCATGCCGGAATCGATGGCGGCGGCCTTGTGGCCGGCATCGACGATGGCGCGGTCCGGCACCGGCTTGCTCATCACCCCGGCGAGGATGAAGAGCGCATGTTCGAAGCTGCGGAAGGGCGTGCCGTCGGCCTGGCGGTTGCGGGCGTAATCCGCGTCCATGAAAATGTAGGAACCGGCCTGGATCTCGTTCCAGATGCCGGATTGCGTCTCCAGCTCATGCGTGCCGGTGCCGGCGCCGCTGACGATCTCGCAGTTCAGCCCGGCATGGGCGAGCCGCTCGACGGTGTTGCGCGCGGCGAGCCCCGATCGCTCGATCGCCTCGCGCCGCTCGTCGATGGAGCGCATATGCTGGGCGGAGCCATGATAGGCCTGGATGCCGGCGAAGCGCAGCGTGTTGGAGCGGGCGATCGCTTCCGCGAGCCTGACGGCGCCTTCGCCGGGGGCGACGCCGCAGCGCCGGCCGCCGACGTCGATCTCGACATAGACGTCGAGCGTGACATCCTGCCGGGCTGCCGCCTCCGCCGCCTCGCGCACGCCGTCGGGGTGATCGACGCAGAGGCCCACGCGGGCGCTGCGGGCCAGCCGGGCCAGCCGGTCGAGCTTGGCCGGGCTCGCGATCTCGTTGGTCACCAGCACGTCGCCGACGCCGCCCGCGACCAGGATTTCGGCTTCCGAGACCTTCTGGCAGCATTGCCCCACCGCCCCGTTCGCGATCTGGCGCAGGGCGATCTCGGGGCTCTTATGGGTCTTCGAATGGGGCCGAAGCCGGACGCCGTGCGCCTGGGTGAAGGCTGCCATGGCAACGAGGTTGCGCTCGAAGGCATCGAGATCGAGGACGAGGGACGGCGTTTCGATTTCGGCGAGGCTTTGGCCGGGCTGGGCCGGCGGCGATAGCGGCATGGAGTCTCCTGAATCGGTTGTGGCCATGGGAAGACAGCTTCGTGTCCGTAGCAAGGCCTCCGGCCTCGATGCGGGCATGCGCCCGGTGGCGCTTGCCGTCCTGCCGTGATAGGCGCGGCCCATGAAGATCGGACGCGTTACCGACGATACCCTCGCGCTCTTCGCCCGTGTCTGGCGCGAGCAGATCAAATCCTACCTGCCACAGATGGCAATGATCCTCGCGCTCGTGGTGATCATCGCCGCGACGACGAGCTTCTATCCGCTCCTGATCAAGGCGGCCTTCGACGCTTTCGCCGATCCGCTGACGGCCGAATCGACCGGCTTCGTCAGGCGCATGGAGCGGCTGGTCTCGAAGTCGATCAACTACGAGATCGGCGTGGTGAACGCGATCGCGACGGTGGTCGTCATCGTCACCGCCATCAAGGGCTTCTCGCTGCTCGCCCAGACGGTGATGACCAACAATGTCGTCAGCCGCATCGAAGCCGACATGCAGACCGCGCTCTATGGCCATCTGATCGATGCCGACCTCGCGCAGCTCCAGAAAGAGAACCCAGCCTCGCTGACCCAACGCTTCACGACCGACTTTACTTTCGTGAAGGAGGCGCTGACGCGGATCGTGAACATCGCCATCCGCGACGTGGTGACGGCGATCGCGCTCGTCGGCGCGCTGTTCTGGATTGACTGGCAGATGACGCTGGTGGTCCTGCTGATCGCGCCGGTGGTGGCTCATCCGATCGGCCGGATCGGTCGCAAGCTCAGGCGCATGGCGAGTTCGCAGCAGGAGCAGACCGGCATCATGGCAAGCCTCGTCACCGAGAGCCTGCAGGGAGCCCGCGTCGCCAAGACGGATTCGCTCGAACCCTATCTGAAGCAGCGTGCGGGCAGCGCCTTCGAGACCATCAGGACCCTGAAGATGAAGGCCGCCAATGCGCGCGGCCGTCTCGATCCGCTGCTCGAGGTCGGCGGCGGCATCGCGGTCGCGGGCGTGCTCGCCGCGATCGGGGTGCGCATCACTTCGGGTTCATCGACTGTGGGCGATTTCACCGGTTATGTCTCGGCACTGCTGCTCGCGGCGCAGCCGATGCGTTCGCTGGGCAACCTCAACGCCATCGTCCAGGAAGCCGGCGCCTCTCTGAAGCGCTATTACGCGCTAATCGACGAGAAGCCGCAGATCGTCGAAAGACCGGGCGCCAAGCCCCTGGCGATCAAGACCGGCGAAGTCGCCTTCCGGCATCTGCGCTTCCGTTATCGCGAGGATCAGCGCGCGCTGGAGGGTATCGAACTCGTCGCCCAGGGCGGCAAGATGACGGCACTGGTCGGCCGCTCCGGCTCGGGCAAGTCGACCTTGCTCGCTTTGGTGCCGCGCCTCTACGATCCGAGCGGGGGACGCATCGAGATCGACGGTCAGGACCTGCGCAATGTGACACTCGAGAGCCTCCGCCATCGGATCGGCGTGGTCAGCCAGGACGTGGTGCTGTTCGACGACACGGTGCGCGCCAACATCGCCTTCGGCCGCCCCGATGCCACACAGGAGGAGATCGTCGCCGCCGCCCAGGCCGCGGCCGCACATGACTTCATCATGGCGATGCCGGGCGGCTACGGCGCCTCGGTCGGCGAGCGCGGCCACAAGCTCTCCGGCGGCGAACGCCAGCGCATCGCCATCGCACGCGCCATCCTAAAGGATGCGCCGATTCTGCTGCTCGACGAAGCCACGAGCGCGCTCGACACCGAATCCGAACGCCTCGTCCAGCAGGCGCTGGCGAAGCTGATGAAGGGGCGCACCACCATCGTCATCGCGCACCGGCTCTCGACCATTCGCGAGGCCGACCTGATCGTCGTGATGGACGAGGGCAAGGTCGTCGAGACCGGCAGCCATGACGAGCTTCTGGCCCGCGACGGAGCCTATGCCCGGCTGTACAGGATGCAGTTCCTGGAGAGCTGAGCACCGGGCTCGCTGTTCTGTCGCGGAAATACGCGGTCATCCCGGGCTTGACCCGGGATCCATACTGGAGCGTTTCCGAGCAAGGTTCAGGCATGGATCCCGGCTCCGCGCTTCGCTCCGGCCGGGATGACCCGCGCTTCCGTGAGAACGCAGCCTACTTGCAGAACTCGGCGCAGCCGGCTTCCCAGAATGCTTTGCCGGATTCAAGCGGGGGGATCGAGGGGCGCGGCTTGCGGCCGGGCAGATCGTCCGGGACCGGCTTCACCAGCTCCCACCAGCCATGAGCGCATTGCGAGCGGAAGGCCATCTGGTCAGAGATCGAGGTGCCTTCTTGTTCGAGGGCGGCGTCGAGCGTGGCGCAGGTTTCGCGCAAGCGCGTGTCATGCGCCTCGCCGGGATCGTTGGCGTAGTCATGGAAGGCCTCGGTGAAGGCCTCCATCTCGCGGGCGATGTGCGGCCACTCGGCGCGGCCGAGGTTCCAGGCGTCCATCCATTCGCGCACGACGGTCTCGACGGCTTCCGCCTTCGGCTTGTCCCTGACCTTGCGGGCGGTGGTCAGCATGTGCCGCATCAGCTCGGCGCGGGCATGGGCGTGGCGTGCCCGCAATGCGGCCTCCTGCATCTGCGCGATGGCCTCGGTGGCCTCCAGTTGCAGCGCTTCGACGAAATGCGGCATGGCTTTTAACTCTCAGGGCAAGGTGGCGAGGCGCTCGATCAGGCGCTCGAACAGCTCATGGGCCTTCACGGCCGAGACGACATGGGCGTTGGGCACCTGTTTCAGCCGTCCGTTCCAGTCGATCGTGGTGCGGCCGCGCAAGGGGTTATCGCCGGTCTCGACCGTGACGAAGCAATCACGCCCGTCGAACAGCTCCGGCCAGAGCAGAAAGGCGATGACACAGGGGTCGTGCATCGGATGGCCGTCGGAGCCGAGTCCGCCGGGGCGTGGGCGGTCGAGCATCCCGTGTATCGCCGTGCCCGTTCTGGTGCCGAGCGTGCCGATGCACGCGATCTGCGCGTGGCTGGCAATAGCCTGGAGCGTGACGCCGAGGCCGAACATCACGATCGGGCGGCCGCAGCCGAAGACGACCGCGGCGGCGTGCGGATCGACATAGGTGTTGAACTCGGCCGCGGGCGTGATGTTGCCGAGCCCGATGGCGCCGCCCATCACCACGATGCGCTTCACCTTCGGTAGGATGTCCGGCGCGAGCCGGAAGGCGAGCGCCAGATTGGTCAGCGGCCCGAGCGGGCAGAGCGTGATTCCACCCTCCGGGGCCGCACGGCAGATGTCGATGATCGTCTGCACGGCATGGCCGGGTGCGGCTTCGCTTGCAGGCGCAGGAAGCCCCGCCCCCGCGAGCCCATCCGGACCGCAGACGAATTCGGCCGTTTCAAGCGGGAAGACGAGGGGGCCTTCGGCGCCGCGATGGACGGGGATGTCGGCGCGTTCGCCCAGGTCGCGGATGCGCAGCGCATTCGCCGTGGTCTGAGCGACCGGGACGTTGCCGGCGACCGTCGTTATCGCCTTGACATCGAGCTGATCCCGGCTGGCGAAGGCGAGCAGCAGCGCGACGGCGTCGTCCTGCCCCGGATCGGTATCGACGATGATCGTCTCGCGCATGGTTGTCAGGCCGCCTTGGCGTTGCCGGCCATGATCAGATGGGCGATGTCGTCGGCGGTGAGGTCCCCAAGCGGGCGGTCGACGTATTTGCGCCCGGCGCCCATGATGATGACGCGGTCGGCCAGCGCCACGACATCGCGCATGTTGTGGCTGATCAGGATGACGGTGCGCCCGTCGGCCTTGAGCTTGCGGATGAGGTCGAGCACGAGCGCGCTCTCCTTGACGCCGAGTGCGGCGGTCGGCTCGTCCATGATGATGATCTCGGCGTTCCAGCGCAGGGCGCGGGAGATCGCGACGGCCTGACGCTGGCCGCCGGAGAGCCGCTCGACGGGGCGGGTCATGTCTGTGACGGCGGCGGAGAGCTGCGACAGGTAGCGCTGCGATTCCGCGATCATCCGCTTCTTGTCGAGGATGCGCAGGAAGGGCAGCAGCACCGGCTTGGTCAGCTCCGAGCCCATGAAGACGTTCTGGGCGATGGAGAGGCGCGGGGCCAGCGCTAGGTCCTGATAGATCGTCGCGACCCCGTTCTCGAGCGCATCATGCGGCGAGGCGAAGGTGACGGGCTTGCCGCGCAGGCTGATCGTGCCGGCCGTCGCCTCCTCCGCGCCGGAGATCACCTTGATCAGGCTCGACTTGCCGGCACCGTTGTCGCCGCACAAGGCCACGACCTCGCCAGGGAAGATGTCGAGATCAACGTCGCTGACAGCGACGACCGGGCCGTAGCTCTTGCCGATGCCGCGCAGCGAGAGGAGGGGGGTGGGGGTCATGGATGGATCATCCGGGGATTGCGGAACGGCTTGCCGTCATTCCCGGGCGAAGCAGGCTTCGACCCGGGAATCTCAGGACGAGAGGGCGCAGGTTTCCGAGATGCTCGAGGCAAGCCCGAGCATGACGGTTCGCGTCCTTACTTCTTCAGAAACTGCTGGACGTTGTTCTTGTCGACCAGCACGGCTTCCGTGAAGAGATAGGGGCCCGACGCGATGGTCTCCTTCGGCTTCTTCTCGACGACGATCGCCTGGATCGCGTCGACGGCCTGCTTGCCCATCTCCTCGAACGGGATCGCGACCGTGGCGACGAAAGTCGAGGCGGGATCGGCGATGCGCTCGTAGCTCTCCTTGCCGCCATCGACCGAGATCAGCGGGATCTGGCCCTTCTTCACGCCCTGCGCCTGCAGCAGGTCGTCGATAATGTAGGCCTGTCCGTCGAAGGATGCCCAGATGCCGTTGATCTTGCCCTGGTTCTGCAGCAGCAGCGCCTGCATGCCGGCGCGGACGTCGTCGCGCCAGCTTTGGGTGCGCGCCATGGAGAATTTGCCGAGCTCCTTCACCGCCTGGTTCTCGGCGAGGACGGCGTCGAGCAGGCGGCCGCGGATGCGCGAGGCGACGTTGAGGTCGAAGCGGGCGCTGACGATGTTGCCCAGATAGCCGAGCTGGCCGAGCAGATAGAGCGCGGCCTCGGCTCCGACCTTGTATTCGTTGGTCTGGATGTCGAAGAGCGCGTGCGGGCTCGAACCGGACTGGACCGTGATGACGGGGATCTTGGCGTCCTTGGCCGCCTTGAACTGGGCGTCGGCCTCGACCGGCTTGCCCATGGCGATGATGATGGCGTCGACCTTCTTGGCGATCAGCGCGTCGAACTGCTCGGCGTGCTTCGGCAGCGCGCCTTCCGAGTTCAGCAGCGTGACGCCCCAGCCCTTGGCCTTGGCGGCGGCCGCGGCGGCGTTGGCGACGCGGGCATGCGTCTCCGACGAGAACTGGAAGCCGATGATGCCGACCTCGAAGGCCCCGGCCGGTTGCCCGAGCGCGACGAGCGCGGCGGCGGCCAGCATGTTCCTCAAACCAAGCCCACTCTTGCCGAACATCGAAACCACTCCCCTCGTTATGGATCATTTATATCCGCACTAGACCTTGAACGCCGCCTTCTTCATCGCGCTGGCCGAGAAGGCGACCGAGCCGATGATGATCGCGCCGAGCACGATGTCCTGAATGTAATAGGGCGCGCCGAGCAGCACCAAGCCGTTGCCGAGCACCTTGAGCACCAGCGCCGCGAAGACCGTGCCCGGGATGTTGGGCTTGCCCGGATCGAACATGGTCATGCCGAGCAGAACGGCGGCGATGGCGTAGAGCAGGTAGTCGCCGGCCATGTTCGGCGCCGCCGAGGACAGGTTGGCGGCTAGCAGCACGGCCATGATGCTGGCGAAGACCCCGGCGAGCAGCAGGCCGATGCGCTTCATCCGCGCCGTCGCGATGCCGGCGAGCCGTGCGGCTTCATCGGCCTCGCCGGTCGCGACCATATGGGCGCCAGTCCTGGTCCATTTAACGAGCCCCCAGGCGAAGAGCGTGGCGCCGGCCATCCAGAGCACGAGATTTGGGATGCCGAAGGTATAGCCGCGCGCCAGCCCGGTGAAGCCGACCGGCCAGCGCCCGACGAAGGCGACGCCCTGGGTGATCATGAAGGCGAGGCCCTTGGCGATCGCGGCAGTGCCGAGCGTCATGATCAGCGAGGGGATGCGCAGCACGGTGACGCCGTAGCCGTTGAGCGAGCCGAGCACGATGCCGACGCCGAGCGCCGCCGCGACGGCGACGATGGGCGGATATTGCAACTGCACCAGCCAGCCGCAGACGACGGCGGCCAGGCTCGCCATCTCCGCCACGGAGAGATCGAGCTCCGCCACGGTGAAGGCGAGCGCGAAGCCGAGTGCCAGGATGGCGAGGAAGCTCGTATCCTTCAGCACGTTGATGATGTTGGTGGCGCTGGCGAAGTTCGGCGCGAAGATCAGGAAGAACAGGATCAGGGCCAGCCCGGCGAGAGCCGTGCCATAGCGCCCGATCACCTCACGCGGGTCGATGCGGCCCAATTCAGGCCCCCTTCGCGATGGTGGAGATCGGCGAGAGAATCTCGATGCCGCCGGTGATCGGGATCAGCGCCCCGGTGACGAAGGCGGCGCCCGGCGAGAGCAGGAAAGCGATCACGTTGGCGACATCCTCGGGCCGTCCCAATCTCCCCAGCGGCGTGCGCAACGCCGCGCCCTCGACCAGCGCGTTGAACTGCTGGGCGAATCCGTTCCTCACCATTGGCGTATCGATGATGCCGGGCGCAACTGCATTCACGCGGATGCCATGCCGGCCGAGCTGCTGGGCCATGCCGTAGGTCAGCGTCGCGACGCCACCCTTGGCCGAGCCATAGGCGAGATTAGCGCCGCCATTGGCATGAGCGATCGAGGAGATGTGGACGATGGCGCCGCCTTCGGCCTGATCGATCATCTGCCGCGCGGCGGCCTTCGAGATGCGGAAGACGGCCGAGAGGTTGATGTCGACGAGCTTGTCCCACTCGTCATCCTCCATCTCGACCAATGGCACCGGGCGCGAGGCGCCGGCACCCGTGACGAGATGGTCGAGCCGGCCGAAGCGGGAGGTGGCGAGATCGACGGCGGCCTGCGCAAAGTCGCGCTCGCGGACATCGCCGGCCAGCGTCGCCGCTTCGCCTCCTGCGGCCGCGACCTCCGCGGCCACAGCGTCGAGCCCGCCCGGATCGAGCCCGCAGAGCACGAGGCGATGGCCTGCCGCTGCAAGCGCCAAGGCAAGCGCCGAGCCGATGCCGCCGGAGGCGCCGGTGACGAGGGTGACGGGCTTTGCGGGTGCGGGCCTGTCCATCTCAGGCGGCCTTGCGGGCTTCATAGGCGCGCACCAGCGCCTCGGCGCGCTTCGGGTCGACCGGATTCAGGGTCTGGCGGTCCTTCTTGATCGAGGTGCCGATGATGAAGATCTCGGCGACCTCCGCGAGCCGTGCGATATTCTCCTCGGCGACGCCGGTGCCGACCGCGACGGGCGTGTCCGAGACCTGCTTCGCGACGCGCTCGATCACCGCGATATCGGCCTCCTTGCCGGCAGCGGGCCCGCCGACGCAGACGATATCCGCAAGCCCGATGAAGACCGCGCCGGAGGCGAGCTGCTCGACCGGGCGATTGTCGAGATTGATCGAGAAGCCCGGCGTGACGTTGCAGATGATGCGGATGTTCTCGGCGCCGAGATTGGCGCGCAGGCGCAGGGCGCGGGCGCCATCCGGCGTCATCATGCCGATGTCGCCGGCGAGCAGCCCGGTCAGGAAGGCGCGCACGAAGCGCCCGCCGGTGGCATGGGCGACGGCGATGGAGGCTGGCGGGTCGATCAGCATGTTGACGCCGTGCGGCAGCTTCGTCCGCGCCTGGCATTCGGCGATCACCTCGGTCATCGCCGCGACGACCTCGACCGGCATGTTCGACTCATAGGGCATATCGGATTCATTGGTGTAGAGCAGAGCGTGGAAGCCGGCCTCCTCCAGGATCCTGGCTTCTTCCTTCGCCTGGTTGACGATCTTCCGCATGCCGCCGCTGCGGTCGTAGAGCGGCGTACCGGGCAAGGCGAGCGTATGGACGCAGCCGACCAGTAGGTGGTCGCGGCCATATTCGGTCTGAACGAGGGTCTTCATGGCGTCGGGTCCTTACGGAAGCGATGGCGGGGTATGGATGCCGGGCAGGCTGCCGGCGCTGCGCGAGAGCCCGGCGAGATCGGCCGAGACGGGAGCGAGCGCGGCCTCGGCGCGGCGGAAGACGGAAAAGAGCGCGTCGTAGGCGTCGCGGCGGGCGGGGCTCGGCTCATAGCGGCGGGCGGGAGCGACGAGTGTCTCTTGCGCCACCGCGAGCGAGGGGAAGCGGCCGAGGCCGGTCCAGGCGATGATGGCGGCGCCGAGCAGGCCGGGTTCCTTCGCCGCGCCGACCACGACCGGGCGGTTGCAGATATCCGCCTTGATCTGCGCCCAGACCGGATTGGAAGCGGCACCGCCGCCGAAGCGGATTTCGCCGACCGGGCCGCCGAGTGCGGCCTCGGCCCGTTCGAGCACGATGCGGTTGAGGAAGGCGACGCCCTCCAGCACGGCGTAAGCGAGATCGGTCGCACCGTGCTGGCGGCCGAGGCCGAGGAAGGCGCCGCGTAAAGCCGGATTCCAATAGGGTACGCGCTCACCCTGGAGATAGGGCAGGAAGACGAGCGGCTGCGGATGCCGGCGCCCGGCGAGGAGCTTGCCGATGCCGTCGCCGACGCTGGCGAAACCGCGTTCTGTGCCGTGGAGCAGCGAGACCAGCCAAGCGGCGGTATCGGCACCGTTCTGGCTGGGGCCGCCAAGCTGCCAGAGGCCGCGCCAGTCAACCGTCAGCAGGCCTTCCGCGGCAGCGGCGTTCTCGCCGACGACGCCGAGGACTTCGGTGGTGCCGGAGATGTTGTAGGCGAATCCGGCCCGCATCGCGCCGAGCCCGGTGACGGCGACCCATGTGTCGCTCGACGAGCAGAAGACGGGGACGCCCGCCAGCCGGCCGAGCGCACCCGGCAGACCGGGCTGAACCGGTGCCAGCACCGCACAGGGCTCCAGCACTGGCGGGATGACGGAGGCCGTCAGCCCGATGGCCGCAAGGGGGGCGCCGCTTTCCGTCCCTTCGGTGCAGGCCATGAGCCGGGCCATCGAGACGGGGTCTCCCCCTTGCTTGCCGGTGAGGCGGAAATTGAGCCAATCCTTCGGCTCCAGCACGCTGGCCAGGGCTCTGAAGCACGCGCTTTCTTCCTCGGCCAGCCAGGCGAGGCGAGCCAGCGGGTGGAAGGCGTTGATGCGCTCGGCCTCGGGATGGCTGCCGAGCCGGCCACGCAGCCGCGCCGCCGCGGCTTCCGAACGGGTATCTTTCCAGGTGATGGCCGGCCGGAGCTGGCGCCCGTCACGGCCGAGGAAGACCTGTGTGCGCGTGACGCCGCAGATGGCGATGCCCTCGACCGCGCCGAACAGCTCCGGTTCGGCCTCGGCGAGTTGGTCGGCCGCTTCGCTGAAGATCGTCCACCAGGCTTCGGCATCGACCTCCGACCAGCCCATGCGGTCGATCAGCGTCGGGCCGATGATGACGCTTTCCGCAAGCGTACGGCCCTGCGCGTCGACGAGCGCGGCGCGGAAGCTGGTGCCGCCGAGGTCGCAGGCAAGAACCACACTCATGATGCGGCGCTCCCGACCTGCCGGCGGATGGTGAAGCGGTAGATGTCGCCGCGGATCAGGTTGTCGCTGACCTCGACGACGGCTCCGATCCCATCGCGGGCGACGCGCTGCGAGCGGAAGATCGCCGTGCCGGCGGGGATGCCGAGATGGCCGGCATCCTCGACGCCCGCAGCGAGGGGCTCCAGCGTTTCCTCGACCGTGGCGACATGGATGCCGCGGCATTCGGCGAGATAGCGATAGAGCGAGGCGTTCATCAGCGCGTCCGCCTTCGCCTCGCCGAGCACGGCGGCACCGAGGCGCGAGCGCTGCAGCACGGCCGGCTGATCGTCGAGGCTGCGCAGGCGCAGGAGCTCGACGATGCCGTCTTTGGCGATATCGCCGCCGAACAGCGCGAATTCGGCCGGCGTCGCCCCGCGGGAGGTTAGAGCGAGAACCTGCGTCTTCGGCACGCGGCCCGCCATGCGGGCCTCGCTGTGGAAGTCGACGATGCTGCCGAGATGCTTGGTGATGTGGCGCGGCCGGTAGAAGGTGCCCTTGCCCTGCCGGCGCTCGATCAGCCCCTGGTCCTGCAATTGCTTCAGTGCCGCGCGGATCGTCGTGCGGCTGGCGCCGTAGCGTTCGCAGAGCTCATGCTCCGAGGGAATCGCCCGGGCAGCGTCCCCCCCGGCCGCAAGGCCGAGTTCGAGACTGTGGGCGATCTCCTGATAGCGAACCATGCGACACTCCCGGCGGGATGCCGCATAGGAAGATACAAATCAGATACAAGTCAAGCGCTGCGCCGCGCCGCCTGCAAAATATCGTCGACGAGCCTTTGCGAGCTCAGCGCCTCCTCACCGGTGACGATGGGGTCGCGGCCTTGCGCGATCGCATCGATGAAGTCGGCGATGACGGCCCGGTGGGCATCATGCGGGAAGTCCATGATGTTGGCGCCGCTGCCGGTCGAGCCCTCGGCCTCGACGATCTCCTCGATTCCGTCGAGGAAAGCGAGGCGCAAGCGCCCGCCGATCAGGGCCGCGAAACCCTTGGTGCCGGTGATCTCGATACGCTCGGGATAGCCGGGATAGGCGGCGGTCGTCGTCACCAGCGTGGCGGGTGCACCATTGCCGGTTTCCAGCAACGCCGAGACGTAGTCCTCGGTCTCCATGCGGTGGAGCGCGGTGGTGCGAGCCTGCGCCGCGACGACCCTGGAGACGCCGACGAGCGAGCGGAACAGGTCGAGCGAGTGGATCGCCTGCGTCAGCAGCACGCCGCCGCCATCGCGGGCAATCGTGCCCCGTCCGGGTTCGTCGTAATAGCTCTGGGGGCGCCACCATGGGACGGAGAGGAAAGCGGCTTCGAGCGTGCCGAGTTCGCCCGATTGCAGGGCGGCTTTCAGGCGCAGGCTTGCCGGGCGGAAGCGGTGCTGCAGCACGACGCCGAAGGTCCTGCCGGTGCGGCGCGCGGTGTCGACGAGGCGCTGGCCGCGCTCGCTGGTCAATTCCAGCGGCTTCTCGACGAGAACATGTTTGCCGGCTTCAAGGCAGAGTGCGGAGACGTCGAGATGGCTGCTCGGCGGGGTCAGGACGATGGCGGCATCGACGGCAGGGTCTGTCAGCACGGCATCGAGATCGGTGGTCGTCGGGAAGGGGAATTGTCTGGCATAGGCTTCGGCGCGATCCGGCGTCCGGCTCACGGCCCAGCGCACATCCGCACGATCGGCGAGGTCGAGGAGGCTTTTGGAGTGCGGCAAGGAAGCCGGGCCGAGCCCGATCACGGCGATGCCGAGCTTGCGTGTCATGTCAGGCGATCCCCGTCCTCGTTAAATCGTTTCAACCGCGGTCATCCCGGACAAGCGGCGAAGCCCGCCGATCCGGGATCCATGCCGGAGCGCTTCCGGCAAAGGTTCAGGCATGGACGGGTCTCCGCTGCGCTGCGACCCGGGATGACACTCATGCGTTATTCGGTCGAGCCGGCAGCCAGGCCGCCCTCTCCTGCGCCTCCAGCGCGAGCCGGCAGACGGTGAAGGCGTGGCGCTGGCTCATCGCGGTTTCGCTGCGGGCGCCGATATCGGCGATCAGATTGCGGAAGTAGGTCAGGGGCTCGCTGGAAGCGTCGATGTGGCGGGTGCCGGCCTTGTCGACCAGGAAGACGTGGTCGGTGCCGGGGCGGCCGGCGATGTCGACATATTTACGCAGCTCGATCGTGCCTTCGGTGCCCAAAATGGTGAGGCGGCCGTCGCCCCAGGTCGACAGCCCGTCGGCGGTGAACCAGTCGACGCGGACATAGCCGCCGGCCCTGTCGCTGCGCAGCAGAGCCTCGCCGAAATCCTCGAAGTCGGGCAGATCGGGAACGCCGAAATGGCCGACGCCGGAGGCTATGATCTCGGCGCCCTCAGAGCCGGTGAAATGCAGGAACTGGTCGATCTGGTGCGAGGCGATGTCGGTGAGGATGCCGCCATAATGGCGCTTGTCGAAGAACCAATCCGGCCGGATCGCGCGGTTGAGGCGGTGAGGGCCGACTCCAAGCGTCTGCACGACGCGTCCGATCGCGCCATCGGCAATCAATTTGCCGGCTATTATCGTGGCGGGAACGATGAAGCGCTCGGAGAAGCAGATCGAGAAGATCCGCCCGGTCTCGGCGGCGGCCTTCTCCACCGCGGCAAGCTGATCGAAGCTGGTGACGCCGGGCTTGTCGACCATCACGTCCTTGCCGGCCCGCATGGCGCGGATGGCGATGTCGGCGCGCTCCGCCGGAATGGCGGCACAGACGATCAGGTCGATGGACGCGTCCTCGATCAGCCGGTCGGCCGTGCTCTCCGCCAGATCGGGAAAGCGCTCGCGGAAGCCGGTGAGGACGCGTTCATCGCTGGTCGCGGGGTCGAAGCCGACGCAGGTCGCGCCGGCTTCGAGGAGACCACCGACCATATGGTAGATATGGCGGTGGTCGAGGCCGATGGCGGCAAAGCGCATGGCTACTGGGGAGCTCCGTGGCCGACGCCGATCTCCTGGTCCCAGCGCCGGAAGGCGGCGACGAGGCGCTCGGGCGTCAGCGGCGGGCGGGTCGGCAGGCTGGTGATCAGCCCATCATATTCCGGCCGGCCATATTCGGCGAGGATGTCGCGGCTCTCCTGCGGCGCCATGGCGAGCGTCACGCCCTTCACGGCCGGGCCCGGATAGAAATAGCCCTTGTCGTAGGTCACGGCCTGTGCCTCGGGCTTGAGCATATGGGCCATCAGCGCGACGAGGGCCGGCATCTTGTCGGCTCCCACGCCCCTGGGGATGCACATGAACTGGGTGTCGGGAATCCAGTGCGTGTTGGCGAGGACGAAGACCTTGGCCTCCTTCGGCACGATGCCGAGGACGCGGGGATTGATGTCCCAGCCTAAGGTCGAGACGATGACGTCGCGCGTGCCTTCGCCGAGCTCCTTCATCGTCGCGGCGGTGCCGCCCGGATAGTAGTCGACGCCGGTGCCGAGCTCCTTGAGATAGGCCCAGCTCTTGTCCCAGCCCTTGATCGGGTCGGTCGGGTCGGCATCGCCGAGGATGTAGGGCAGGCCCATGAGCCAGGTCCAGCCGGGGCCTGAATTGACGGGGCGGGCATAGGTGAAGCGCTTCGGGTTCTGCTTGACATAGGCGAGCAGGTCCTCGGCCGTCTTCGGCACGCTCTTGAGGCGCTCGGGCGCATATTCGAAGAGCGGGCCCGACGGGGAATACACGACGGCGACGCCTTCGTTCTGGCCGAAGTTGCGCTGCATCATCAGCGCCTGCTCGTGATAGACCTCCTCCGGCTTCGGCAGGTCCTTGGCGTGGGACTTCCACACGTCGACCCAGAGCCCCTGCTGGATGCCGTCCGACATGGCGCCGGGGCCGGTGAGCACGAGGTCGATATCGACGCGGTTGGCCTGCTGCTGTGCCTTGAGCTTGGCCGGCAGCTCGGGCGAAGGCGCGCGCGAGAAGTTCAGCCGCGAGATCAGCTTCGGATTGTCCTTGGCGAACTTCTCGATGGCCGCCTGCGTCAGCTGCAGGTTGCCGGCTACGTCGATAATGTTGAGTGCCACGGGGGCGCTCTGCGCCAGCGCTCCGCCGGCTTTCAAGGCGGCGAGGCCGGCTGCTCCGGCCATGACGGTACGGCGTGTCGGATAAGTCATGTTCTCTCCCTGGGTTCACGGCTCTCTTGTGTCGATGCCGTCCGCGGCATCGGGAGCTCTAGCCTGGGATACTAGTGCACCACTCGTGCGTGCGCCAGCGCATTCCGCGGCATGGCGGGCATCGGATTGGAGCATATGGCGCGAGTGGATCAGCCTCTTTCCAGCAGCAGCGCCTCGGTCGCGCGGCTGAGCAAAGGCGCTGCGGCGCCGTGAATCTCATAGAGATGGCTGGCTGGCACGCCTGCGAGGTCGGGTACCGCGAAGCCGTCCATCGTGCCTTCGGCGCGGAACAGCGTGTTGAACCGGGCCCAGAGCTGGGGATTGGCGGAGAACGGGCCGCTCACCGCGATCCGCGCGGGGAAGAGCAGGCGGCAGGCATTGGCAAGCGCGCGGGCGAGGAGTTGTGCCGCCGTCTCGATCTCCGGCAGAGCAAGCAGATCGAGACCGGCGAGCTGCCGGGCGAGGCGGATTTCGTCCTGGTCGAGGTCGGGCCAATGGCGCCGCAGCGCCGGCAGCAGCGACCAGAGCGCGGCGCCGGTCTCGAGGCAGGCGGTGTTGCCGCAGCCGCAGGGGCGCCCGTCCAGAGCCGCCAAGCGCCAATGCCCGATCTCGCCGAAGGAACCTGCCGGCGCGAAGGGCTCGCCGTCGACGGCAAAGCTGAGGCCGATGCCCCAGCCCCAGTGCAGCAGGATGGTCCCACCCGCGAACTGCTCGGGCTCGCGCGCGGCGCGGGCCCGCAATTCGGCGTCGAGATTGCGGCAGATCTCGACGGGACCGGCGACTGGCGCGAGCACGGCGCCGATGTCGAGCCCGCGCATGCGCGGCCAGCGCGAGGCCAGCAGCCATTGGCCGCGCTTCAGATCGATCAGGCCCGATAGCGAAACGGCGGTGCCGGCATGGCTCATGCCGGGCGGCATCGCGTCGAGCAGGTCGCGCGCCAGCTCGGCCATGGCCTCGGCGATCGCGGCATTGTCGGCTTCGCCGGCGATGGCGCGGCGGCGTTCGGCGACGAGATGGCCGTTGAGATCGACCAATGCGCCCGAGAGGGACTGGCTGGAGACATAGATGACGGAAGCGCCGATGCGGCGGGTATGGGCGACGAGAATCGCCGGCGGCCGCCCGCGCCCGGCGGCCTCGCCGACGGTCTCGATGACGAGGCGGCGCGCGATGAGATCGCCGACGACGCGCGAGACGCTGGTCGAGCGCAGTTCCAGCATGCGGCCGATATCGGTGCGCGAATGGGCCTGGCCGTTCAGGATCAGCCGGTAGATGCGCGCGCAGTCCCGGTCATGGGCGAGGGAGAGGCGGTTCTCGTCGAGGGTCAGCAGCGACACGGCGGGCTCTATTAAGAACGGTTGCGTTCAAAATTAATCATTGCGTTTCGGGCTGAGCTTCATAAGCTCGTTGCCAGAATATCGAAAATTTCCTGACGTAAAAGGTTCAAAAATCGATGATCGAGATGCATCTCGCCTCCGACAAGGAGACGCTCGGCCGGCAGGCAGCGGCGCTCGGAGCGCAGGCGATCCGGGATGAGCTTGCCCGCCACGGCGAGGCGACGATCATCGTGGCGACCGGCGCGAGCCAGTTCGAGATGCTGCAGCATCTCGTGGCGGCCGAGGGCATCGACTGGTCCAAAGTCACGGCGTTCCATCTCGACGAATATGTCGGCCTGAGCGAAAGCCATCCCGCAAGCTTCCGCCGCTATCTGCGCGAGCGTTTCATGGCGCCGCTCAACAACGCGCCGCGCTTCATCCCCGTCGACGGCGAGGGCGACCCGCAGGCGGCGGTGGAGCAGCTCAATACGCTGATCGCTGGCCGGCGCATCGCCGTCTGCTTCGCCGGGATCGGCGAGAACTGCCACCTTGCCTTCAACGACCCGCCGGCCGATTTCGAGACCGAGCAACCCTATCAGGTGGTGTCGCTGGACGAGGCCTGCCGGCAGCAGCAATTCGGCGAGGGCTGGTTCCCGAGCTTCGAGGCGGTGCCGCAACAGGCGATCTCGATGAGCATCCGCCAGATCCTGAAGAGCGAATTGATCATCCTGGCGGTGTCCGACACGCGCAAGGCCGAGGCCGCCAAGGCGGCGCTGGAAGGCCCGGTGAGCAATCTCGCGCCCGCCTCGATCCTGCAGACGCATAAGCGTACGGTGCTGTTCATCGATCCGGCGGCGGCCTCGCTGCTGGAGCGGAAGGGCTGACGATGCGCACGCCCGGTCTCGTCGATCTGCAGGTCAACGGCTTTGCCGGAGTGGACTTCAACTCCGGCACGATCACGGCCGCCGAACTGGACCGGGCGCTGGAGGCGATGCTGGCGACGGGCGTCACCATCTGCCTGCCGACGATCATCACCGCGCATCCGCAGGAGCTGGAAGAGCGCTTCCGGGCGCTCGACAGGGCGGTGAGCGAGAGCCGGCTCGGGCCGCTGATGTGCCCGGGCTATCACCTCGAAGGGCCATTCCTGAACCCGTCTGCCGGCTATGCGGGCTGCCATCCGCCGGAGGCGATGACGGCCGCAACCGCCGAACTGGTCGCGCATCTCGAAACCTTGCTGTCGCGGCCGATCCTGATGGTGACGCTGGCGCCGGAGGTCGAGGGCGGCGTCGCGCTTGCCGGCAAGCTGGCGGGAATGGGCAAGGTTGTCGCCATCGGGCATTCCGCCGCGGATTTCGAGACCGTCGCGGTCGCTGCCGATGCAGGCGCGACGCTTTCGACCCATCTCGGCAACGGCCTGCCGCAGCAATTGCACAAGCTCGTCAATCCGCTTTTCGCGCAGCTCGCGGAAGATCGGCTCATGGCGGGCTTCATCGCGGATGGCATCCATATCCACCCGAAAGCCCTCAAGAGCCTGATCCGGGCCAAGGGTTTCGAACGCTCGATCCTCGTCACCGATGCGGTGGTCGCAGCCGGCGCCGTGCCGGGGCGCTACAGCTTCGCCGGCATGCCGGTCGACCTCGCTGCCGATGGCTCGGTGCGCCAGCCGGGCGGCGCTTCGCTGGCGGGTTCGGCACTGAAGCTCGACGATGCCGTGCGCAACGTCGTGGCCTGGGGCCTCGCGACGCCGGAGGAGGCGGTCGCCATGGCCTCGACCCATGCGCTGGCCTGCATCGCCGCAGCGCTCCAAGCGGCGGGCATCGCCCTGCCGAACAGCGAGATCGAATGGTCGCCGGAGCTGCACGTCCGCGGCGCGCGGATCGGCGACCTCACCCGCGACTTCGCCGCCCATGCGGCAGCCTGAAGACGTCACCATCCAAAGCAAGAAGGGGAGAACAATGACTGAATTTTCCAAGGGCGTGGATCGCCGCACCGTTCTGGGCGGGCTCGGCGCGTTGACCGTCGGCGGCAGCGGCGCCTTCGCCGCCTCGCCGCCGCTGCCTTCGGCACCGGTCGGCATCAACATCATCGATGTCGGCGGCGCGCTGGCACTGATGCAGCAGGCCTTCGACGATTATCGCAGCGCCAATCCCAAGCTGGTCTCGCGCATCACCTATGTGAAGGCGCCGGCCCCCGAACTGGCGAGCAAGATCAAGGCGCAACAGGATGCGGGCCGCGCCGATCTCGACCTCATCCTGACCGGCTCCGACGGCCTCGCTGCCGGGCTGGAGCAGAATCTCTGGCTCAAGATCTTCCCGGATTTCGCCGACAAATTCCCGAAGATCGAGGAGAATTACGAGCCGGCAGCGCTCAACCTGCACAAGGCGCAGGGCGCGGGCTTCGGCACGGTGGTGAACTACTACCCTTCCGGCCCGCTGCTCGAATACATGCCGGACCGCGTCAAGCAGGTGCCGACCACGGCCGAGGAGCTGCTGGCCTGGGCCAAGGCCAACCCCAACAAGTTCATGTATGCGCGCCCGACCAATTCCGGCCCGGGCCGCACCTTCATGATGGGCCTGCCCTATCTGCTTGGCGACAAGGACCCGCAGGATCCGGTCAATGGCTGGGACAAGACCTGGGCCTATCTGCAGGAGCTCGGCGAGCACATCGAGTATTACCCGGCCGGCACCGGCGCGACGATGAAGGAGTTCGGCGACGGTTCGCGCGACATCATCATCTCGACGACGGGCTGGGACATCAACCCGCGCGCGCTCGGCATCGTGCCGAAGGAAGCCAAGATCCAGACGCTGAAGGGCTTCCACTGGGTCTCGGATGCCTTCTTCATGTGCGTACCGAAGGGCATTCCGAACGATCGCCTCGCCGTCGTGCTCGACATCATGGCGCATGTGTTGACGCCGAAGATGCAGGCCTATTCCTATGACGAGGGTTATCTCTATCCGGGCCCGGCGGTGAAGGATGTGCCGCTCTCGCTCGCGCCGAAGCGCAGCCAGGAGGTGATCGCGGAGTTCGGCCGGCCCGAATATGCCGATCTGATCGCCAAGAACCCGATCGAGCTGCCGCTGAAGCCCGACAAGATGGTCGTCGCCTTCCGCAAATGGGACGAGCTGGTCGGCGCCAAGCGCAAGCGCTGAGTTACTCTACGCCGTCATTCCCGGGCGCCGCGTCAGCGGCGACCCGGGAATCTCCGGACGAGAAGGCTGGAGCCTCCTCCGGCATGAGATGCTCGGGTCTGGCCCGAGCATCGCGCAATTCAGACTGAGGCCGGCGCCTCGGCCTCGCCCAGCCGCCAGAACAGCCTGACGCCGCCGTTTTCGGTGCTTTCGAGGCCAGGAACGGCGGCAAGCAGCTTGCGCGTATAGGCGTGCTGCGGATTGTCGAAGATGTCGTCGCGGGGACCTTCCTCGACGATGCGGCCGTCCTGCATGACGATGACGCGGTCGGCGACCTGCTCGACCACGCCGAGATCATGGCTGATGAACAGGCAGGAGAAGCCGTGCTTCTTCTGCAATTCGTCGAAGAGCTCGAGCACCTGCGCGCGGACGGTGACGTCGAGCGCCGAGACCGGCTCGTCGGCGATCACGAAGCCCGGCCGGCGCACGATGGCACGCGCGATCGCGATGCGCTGGCGCTGGCCGCCGGAGAGCTCGTGCGGATAGCGGTCAGCGAAGCCGTCCTTCAGACCGACCTCGGTGAGAACCTCGGCGACGCGCGCCTTCCTGTCGGCCGGAGTCATGTCCGGTACGAGGCGCAGCGGCTCGGCGACGAGCTGGCCGATGGTCATGCGCGGGTCGAGCGAGGAATAGGGGTCCTGGAAGACCATCTGACAGTTCAGCCGATAGTCCCAATAGGCCGTCTCGCTCCGGGTGATCGGTTTGCCATTGAAGCGGATCTCGCCGCCGGCCGGCTTCACCAGCCCGGCGATCGACTGGCCGAGCGTGGTCTTGCCCGAGCCCGAGCCGCCGACCACGGCGACGACCTCGCCCGGCTGGACGTCGAGGCTGATGCCGTGAAGCGCGCGCTTGGCTGCCTCCTTGCGGAAGAAGCCCTGCCGGCCGGGATATTCGACGACGAGGTCGCGCACAGAGACGATCGGCGTCTTTGCCTGCGGCAGGAGTCGCGCCGGCAGCCGATGCGGCATCGCCGAGAGCAGCTTGCGCGTATAGGGGTGCTGCGGCCGGGCGAGGAGGTCCTCGGCCTTGCCCTGCTCGACCACGTCGCCCTGGCACATCACGACAATGCGGCTGCAATAGCGCGCGACCATGCCGAGATCATGCGAGATCAGCAGCACGGCGGTGTCGTTGGCCTTGGTCAGGTCGACCATCAGCTCCATCACGTCGCGCTGGACGACGGCGTCAAGGGCCGTGGTCGGCTCGTCGGCAAGCAGCAGCGCCGGCTTCAGCAGCATCACCGAGGCCAGCATGATGCGCTGGCGCATGCCGCCGGAGAACTGGTGCGGATAGGCGGTGAGCGCCCCTTCCGGATCGCGCAGGCCGACGCGGCGGAGCATGTCGAGGATCAGCGCGCGGCGCGCGGGTGCGTCGAGCTTGCGGTGCAGCGCCAGGCCCTCGTCGAGCTGGCGGCCGATCAGCATCGACGGGTTGAGCGAGGTCATCGGCTCCTGGAAGACCATGCCGACGCGGGAGCCGCGCATGGCGCGCAGATCTTTGCCGCTCATCGCCATGACATCCTGCCCGTCGAAGCGGATGGTGCCGGAGGTGAGCGCGACTGCCGGCGGGATGAAGCCCATCACGGCGCGGGCGGCGAGCGTCTTGCCCGAGCCGGATTCGCCGACGATGCCGACGATCTCGCCGGGGAAGACCTGGAAGGAGACGTCGTTGACGACGCTGCGGCCGGAGGCGCCGATCCTGAGCGTCAGCCCGGAGACGTCGAGGAGGGGAGCGGCGCTCTTGTTCAACGCGTTGTCTTGACGCGAACCGATGCCCACTTCGCTTGAAAACGCCTGTGTCATCGCGAGCCCCTCATCCGCGGGTCGAGCCTGTCGCGCACGGCGTCGCCGAGCAGGTTGATGCCGAGCAGGGTCAGCGAGATGCACAGGCCCGGGAAGATGCCGAGCCAGACGGCCTGGCCGATATAGGGCCTGGAGCCGGCGAGCATATTGCCCCAGGTCGGGGCCGGCGGCGGCACGCCGAGTCCGAGGAAGGAGAGCGCGCTCTCGGCCAGCAGCACATAGCCGAACATCGAGGTCGCCAGCACGGTCAGCGGCGCGATGCAGTTCGGCAGGATATGGCGGGCCATGGTGAAGGCCTCGGAGTTGCCCATGACGCGGGAGGCGGCGATGAACTCGCGCTCGCGCAGCGAGAGCACCGTGCCGCGCACGACGCGGGCGACCGAGGGCGTGTAGGCGATGCCGAGCGCGACGATGATGCCGTATTTGTTGGCGCCGACGACCGCGAGCAGGCCGAGCGCCAGCAGGATGCCGGGGAAGGCGAGCAGCGCATCGTTGAAGGCCATGATCACCCGGTCGATCCAGCCGCGCATATAGCCGGAGAACAGGCCGATCAGCGTGCCGAAGACGACGGCGAGCGAGACGGTGAGCAGGCTGATCCAGACCGAGGTCGCGGCGCCCGCCATCAGGCGCGAGAGCACGTCGCGGCCGAATTCGTCGGTGCCGAGCCAATGGGCGGCGCCGGGCGCCACGAGCTTCTCGCGGAAGGAGAGCTTGAGCGGATCGTAGGGCGTCCAGAGCGCGCCGGTGCCGGCGGCGGCGAGAAGGATGCCGATCAGCGTGCCGCCGACGATCGCATTGGGGGCGGGGAGTTTCATTCGGCCGGGCTTCTTCATGGTGCCGCCACCGCTCGTTGTGCTGTCGCTGCTCATTGCGCAGCCACCCTTGGATCGAAGACCGGATAGCAGAGGTCGATGACGAGGTTCACCAGCACATAGGTGAAGGCGACGAAGAGCATGCAGCCCTGGATCACGGGGTAGTCGCGCGCGAAGATCGCATCGACCAGGAGGCGTCCGAGGCCGGGGATGGTGAAGACCGTCTCGACCACCGCGATGCCGCCGAGCAGGTTGCCGAGCACGAGGCCGATCAGCGTCCAGGTCGGGCCGAAGGCGTTCTTGAAGGCATGGCGCCAGAGCACCGCGCTCTCGGAGAGGCCCTTGGCGCGGGCATGGGTGATGTAGTCGAGCCTGAGCACTTCCAGCGTCGAGGCGCGCGCCATGCGCAGGATCACGCCGATCTCGTGCAGGAACAACGTCATGATCGGCATGACGAGGTAGAGAATGCCGGCCCAGGGGTTCTCGGCGATCGAGACATAGCCGACGACGGGCAGCCATTCGAGCTTGAGGCCGAAGAAGAGCAGGAGCAGCAGGCCGAGCCAGAAGGTCGGGATCGAAAGCAGCAGCGTCGCCGTGGCGACGAGGCCGAGATCGATCGGCGTGTCCTGCTTCCAGGCGGCGATCACGCCGGCCGGCACGGCGACGAAGCTTGCCAGCAGCACGGCGACGAGCACGATCTGCGCTGATATCCAGAAGCGCTGCAGGATGAGCGGCAGCACGGCCTGCTGCGACGAGATCGACTGGCCGAAATCACCGGTCAATACCTTGCCGAACCAGATGCCGAACTGCGCCGGCAGGCTCTGGTCGAGGCCGAGCCGGGCGCGCAGGTCGGCCAGGCTCGCGGGCGTCGCCAGGTCGCCCAGCATCAGCTGGGCGGGATCGCCGGGAATCAGCCGGATCAGGACGAAAACCGAGACCGACACGATCAGCAGTGTCGGCAACGCCATCGCGATCCGCGTCAACGCAAATCGAAACATCGAAGACCCTCCCAAGCCTTGTTGCCGGCCCCGTCCGATGCCGCGGCCGGCTGCGCCGCCTTACTTCGCGACGCCGACTTCCCAGAGCCGCAGCTGCGACGCCCACGGCGTCACGCCGGTCACGCGCTTCGAATGGGCGATGATGTCGAGGTCGTTATGGGTGAAGATGGTCGGCACCTGATCGATGAAGCGCTTGTGCAGCTCGTCGAAGATCTTCTGGCGCTCGGCCGTGTCGGTCACCACCATCGACTTCTGGATCAGGTCGAGCGCTTCGGGATCCTCCCAGACCTTGCGCGGCTGCTTGTCCTTCGGGCCGGCGATCTGCTCGAAGCCCAGCGCAGGGTCGAAGCGGCTCGAATAGGAGAATGCCTGGATCTGGTAGTTGCCCTTGTTGTAGCGGTCGAGCTGCGTCGCCCATTCCAGCACCTCGATCTCGGCGTTGATGCCGGCCGCCTGCATCATCGCCTGCGCGATGACGGCGGTGTTGAAGCTCGGCACGCTCGAGCGCTTGTTGGCGAGGATCACGATCTTCTCGCCCTTGTAGCCGGCCTTCTGCAGCAGGGCCTTGGCCGCGGCGGGGTCGTATTTGAAGCCCTGCTTCTCTGCCTCGCCGTAATATTTCGAGGTCGTGTAGACCGGCGAGTTGTTGGGCTTGCCGAGGCCGTTGCTGACATTGGCGACGAGCTCGGGGAAATCGATCGACGCGGCGATCGCCTGACGCAGGGCCTGGTTCTTCAGGAGCGGATCGCGGGTCTGGATGATGAGGCTGTGCCGGACCGGATTAGGGGCGATCGCGAGCGCGACGTTGGGCGCGCCCTTGAGGTCGGGCACGTCCGATTCCGGCATCAGCGCCATGTCGAGCGAGCCTGCGAGCAGGCCTGCCTTCACCGTCGCGGCGTCGGGGATGACCATGAAGCGGGCTTCCTTCACCAGCGGGCGCTTGGAGCCGATATAGCCGTCGCGCTTGTCGCCCTTGGGCGATGTGTACTGGTCGAAGGCGAGGAGCTGGACCGACTGGGCGCGCTTCCATTCGCCGAGCATGAAGGGACCGGTGCCGATGGGCTTGTCCCAGCTGCCGTCGGCCTTCACAGAGTCCTTGTGGATGACGGCCGTGCCACCGCAGTCGGCGCGGGCGAGCGAGTCGAGGAAAAGACCGTTCGGCTCGTTGATCTCCATAACGAAGGTGTCGGCATCCGGAGCGGTGGCCGAGACGACCTTGAGGCCGTTGCGACCGTCGAAATCGGAGAGACAGCGCCAATCGGTCTTCGGGTCCATGTAGCGGGTCCAGCTCCACAATGCGTCCGCCGAGGTCATCGTGGCGCCGTTGTGGAACTTCACGCCCTTGCGCAGGCGGAAGGTATAGGTCTTGCCGTCCGCGGAGATGTCGACCTTCTCGGCGAGCAGCGGGCCGACCGAACCGTCTTCGGCATAGCCGACGAGCCCCTCGACGAAGTGCAGCACGACCGCGTCGGTGTTGCCGTCCCGGTTCACGCCGGGATTGGTCGAGCGGATATCGGCATTGAGCACAGCTGTCAGCGTTTGCGCGTGCACCGCGCCCGCCGAAAAGGCGAGCGCGAGGGCGGAAGCGAGCAGGCGGTTCATGGTCATTCCCCTGTTGTCGTGGGCGACATTCTCGTTAGGCGTTCGTGCCGGCGCCGATCGTCAGGCCGCCTTGCGGGCGGCGCGGAGGCGGATGAGCTCGGCGGCGAAGAAATCCTCGACGACCGGCACGACCTTCACCCCGTCATGCGGCGTGTTCGGCACCAGGTCGAACCGCGCGGCAATGCCGTTCTCCTTGAAGGAATCGCGCAAGCTCGCCAGCCGCTCGGGCCGCGTGGCGCCGGCATGGTTGGCGTCAGGAATCCAGTTGCGGCCGCCCGGCTTGTGGGTGATCTCCCAGGTCTCGAGATCGGCGGCGCCGACGACCATCTGCACCGGCACCTTCTTCATGGCGGGGATGTCGAGCTGCTGGCCGAAGAGCTCGGCGAAATTGCGCGTACCGACCCACCAGTCGCGAGTCGGATCGAGCAGGGTCACCGAGCCCGGCGCGCCGATCGAGACGCCCCAGAGCTTATGCGGCTGCAGCATCAGGAAGCGATGGGCGAAATGGCCGCCGCCGGAATAGCCGAAGAGGCCGAAGCGGTCGAAGGCGATGCCGTAGCGTTCGGAGATCTCCTCGACGATGGCGAGCAGCACATGGTCGTAACGGAGATTGCCCTCGCGCATGTATTTGAAGCCGTCGCGATAGCCGTCGCCCATCACGCCGATCGGGAAGAGCGGCGCCAGGATGATGCAGTTGTTCCAACGGGCGAAGGACGAGAAGGCGTCGCGATAGCCGGTGAAGCCGCGGCCGGTGCCGTGCATCGCCACGACCAGCTCGGGCGCCTCGCCGGTCTTGCCGAGGCCAGGGGGCACATACAGGCAGTAAGCGAAGCGGGGATCGTGTTTTGACGCATAAATCGAGGTCGGGCCGTATTCGTAGAGCGCCTTGGCACGCGCTGCCGCCTCGATCTCGGGCTTGCCGGTCTGTTCTGCCACGGCGCTCACGGTCTCTCTCCTCTGGCGAATTTATTGGCGCCAATTATGTCGCATGTTATGGTTCGATCCGCAACCAACTTCTGTCGCGCCGTCCGAATCCTGCTAGAGAGCCTTCCATGACGTCCGAGCGGAAACGCAAAAACACCAGCCCGCGGCGGGCCATCCTCGCCAACGAGATCGCGCAGGCGATCCGGCTGCGCATGTTCAGGCCCGGCGAATGGCTGCGCCAGATCGACCTCGAGGAGCGTTTCCAGGCGACGCGTTTCGATGTGCGCAGCGCCCTCGACGAACTCGCCGTGCGCAAGACGATCGAGCATGTTCCGAACCGGGGCTATCGCGTCGCCGAGATCGACATGAAGACCTACAAGGAGATCCAGGCGACGCGGGTCATCCTCGAGACGGCGGCGGCGCACGGCATCGTCGCGCATATCGACGCGGCGGCGGTCGCTCGGCTGACGGCGGTCGCGGAGCAGTTCTCGGCCGTGGTGCTGACCGGCAGCCGTGCCGAGCAAAGCGAGATCAACCGCGTCTTTCATCAGCTGCTTTATTCCTTCTGCGGCAATGCCGTGCTGGTGGAGATGATCTGGGGACTGCGCGACAGGGAGCGCGGTACGCAGATGACGGTCTGGAGCTCGCATGAATCGCTGCTGCGCAGCGATCGCGAGCACTATGCGATGATCGAGGCCCTGCAGGCCGGGGATGCTCCGCGTCTCGCCAAGGTGATCGCGGAGCATATCGTGACGGGCGGTACGCGCGCGCCGGCGGCGACCGGGGTCGCCTGACCGGCACATAGCCGCGAAGGTCACTTGGCGACGCTGACCTCCCAGAGGCGCGGCTTTGAGGCCACCCAGGGGGCGAAGCCCTGCAGGCGCTTGGAAACGACGGCCGTATCGACCTGATTGTAGAGGAAGATCAGCGGCGCATCGGCCAGCATCATGACGTGGAGCTGGTCGAAGATCTTCTTCCGCTCGGCCTCGTCGTTGATCAGGGTCGCCTTCTCGATGAGGGCATCGGCCTCGCGGTTGTCCCAGACCTTGGAGGGCAGCTTGTCCTTGGGGCCGGAGAACTGGTTGTAGCTCTGGGCGGGGTCGATCCGGGCTGAATAGCTGAAGGACATCATCTGGTAGTTGCCCTTCGAGAACCGGTCGAGCTGCGTCGCCCATTCCAGGATCTCGATATCGGCCTTGATACCGGCGGCCTGCAGCATCGCCTGCGCCATGATCGCGACGGGGTAGCTCGGCACGGTCGAGCGCTTGTTGGCGATCAGCTTGATCGTCTCGCCCTTGTAGCCGGCCTCGGCCAGCAGCTTCTTCGTCCGGGCGGGATCGTGCGCATAGCGCTTCATCTGGACCTCGTCATAGAAGGGCGAGGTGATGTAGACGGCGGAGTTGTTGGTCTTGCCGAGATCGTTCGAGACGGCGCCGACGATCTCGTCGAGGTCGAGCGCGGAAGCGATCGCCTGCCGCATGCGCACATCGCTCAGCAGCGGGTCGCGGGTCTGGAGCAAGATCGTGTGCTTGGTCGCGCTCGGCGCGGTCAGCACCTGAAGGCCGGTCTTCTTCATCTCCGGCACGTCCTGATCCGGCACGTCGGCGACATCGAGCGCGCCCGACATCATGCCGGCCTTGACGGTCGCGCCATCGGCGATCGACAGGAACTTGACCTCCGGCACCAGCGGGCGCTTGGAGCCGACATAGCCGTCGCGCTTGTCGCCGGGCGGCGACGCGTAGGCATCGAAGCGCTTCAGCAGGACATATTCGCCACGACGCCAGTCGGCGAGCTGGAACGGGCCGGTGCCGATCGGCTTGTCCCAGCTGCCATCGGCCTTGACCGAATCCTTGTGCAGGATCGCGACCATCGCGCAGTCGGTGCGCGCCATCGTGTCGAGGAACAGCGCGCTCGGCTTCGCGAGCTTCATCACGAAGGTCGAGGCGTCCGGGGCGGTCGCCTCCGTGACCTTGAGCCCGATGGCGCCGTCGAACTCCGCCTTGCAGCGCCAGTCGGTCTTCGCATCCATGTAGCGGTTCCAGCTCCACAGCACGTCGGCCGAGGTCATCTCGGCGCCGTTGTGGAACTTCACGCCCTTGCGGAGATGGAAGGTGTAGGTGAGGCCGTCCGGCGCGATGTCGATCGTCTCGGCGAGCAGCGGCGCGACCGCGCCGTTCTCGCGATAGCCGACGAGACCCTCGACCATGTGCAGCACGACGGCGTCGGTGTTGTCGTCGCGGTTGACGCCCGGATTGGTCGAGCGGATGTCGGCGTTGAGCGCGACATTGATCGTCTGCGCCTGCGCCGCGCTGCCGATCAGCGCGAGCGCCAGGGCAGAAGCCGAAATGCGGATCATTCCCGTTCCCCTTGTTGTTCTGTCGTCCGGCATGCCCGGAAAGGGCATGCCGTTGCGCGAAAGCCCGAAGGCGAGGGAAGGGCCGCTATTCGCCGACCGTGACTTCCCAGGCGCGCGGCAGCGAGCTGACGGTCGAGACGTAGCCCTTGGTCTTGGCGCCCATCGCGCCGCCGACGATGCCGTTATAGAGCATCACCATCGGCACATCGGCGAGGAAGCGCTTGTGCAGATCGTCGAAGATCTTCTGGCGCTCGGCCCGGTCGGTCACCACCATCGACTTGTCGAGCTGGGCCTGGACCTGCGGATCGTCCCAGAGCTTGCGCGGCTGCTTGTCCTTCGGCCCGGTCATCGACTCGAAGCTCAGCGCCGGATCCATGCGGCCCGAATAGGGGAAAGCCTGGATCTGGTAGTTGCCCTTGGAGTAGCGGTCGAGCTGCGTCGCCCATTCCAGAACCTCGATCTCGACATTGAGGCCGACCGCCTGCAGCATCTGCTGCGCGACGACCGCGGCGTCGAAGCTCTCGGGATAGCGCTTGTTGGCGAGCATCACGAGCTTCTCGCCCTTGTAGCCGGCCTCGGCGACGAGCTTCTTGGCGGCTGCGGGATCGTATTTCCAGCCTTCCTTCTGCACCGGGCCGTAATAGGCGGAGAGCGCCGGGACGATCGAATTGTTGGCCGTGCCGATGCCGTCGCTGACGGCGGCGACCAGCTCCTTGGAGTCGATCGCGGCGGCGATCGCCTGGCGCAGCTTGACGTTCTGCAGCAGCGGATCCCGGGTCTGGATGATCAGGCCGACGAGGCCCATGCTGGTGACGACGGAGGTCTTGACCCTGTCGTTCTTCTTGAGCTCCGCGATGTCGGTGTTGGCGATGTCGGGGACGATGTCGATGTCGCCACGCAGCAGGGCCGCCTTGGCGGTCGCGTTGTCGGGAATGACGAGGAAGCGGACTTCGTCGACCAGCGGTCGCTTGGCCCCGGTCAGCCCGTCGATCTTGCCGGGCAGCGAGGCGTAGCCCGCGAAGCGCTCCAGCTTGATGTATTCGCCGCGCTTCCATTCGCCGAGCTTGAAGGGGCCGGTGCCGATCGGCTTGTCGAAGCTGCCATCGGCCTTGAGCGAATCCTTATGGAGGATGCCGGTCATGGCGCAGTCGGTGCGGGCGAGCGAGGAGAGGAAGAGCGCGCTCGGCTTCTCCAGCTCGAACACGACCGTCTTCTCGTCCGGCGCGGAGACCTTCTCAACCTTGACCTGGCCGCGGCCGTCGAATTCCGAGAGGCAGCGCCAGTCGGTCTTCGGATCCATGTAGCGGTTCCAGCTCCACAGCACGTCGGCCGCGGTCAGGGGCGCACCGTTGTGGAACTTCACGCCCGGGCGCAGCGTGAAGCTGTAGCTCTTGCCGTCCTGGGAGATGTCGATCTTCTCGGCCAGCAGCGGCTTGGGCAGCGCGTCCTCGCCATAAGCGACGAGGCCTTCGACCATCTGCAGGACGACGCCATCGGTATTGGCGTCGCGATTGACGCCCGGATTGATCGAACGGATGTCGGCGCGCAGCTGGATACGCAGCGTGCTTGCCTCGGCCAACTGGACCAGACCGCCGCACAGCAGTGCGGCGGCGAGGGCGGTGGCGTTCAGGATCGGTCGGCGCATCATGTTCCCCTGTTGTTTTTTCGGTTGTGACGCGGGGCCGGGGCGGGTTATTCGGCCGCTTCGGCGAGCAGGATCGGATCCTCTGTCAGGCTGTAGCGGGTGAAGACGCGGTTCTCGGCCGGCAGCGGCGCCACCTCCATGATCCCCTTCGCCGGCTGCATGATCACCATCGCGACCGTCGCCGAGAGATTGCCGGCCTCGTTGGGGCGGGCGGGGCGGCAGACCGAGTAGGGCGAGAGGAAATCGTCGAAGAAGGCCTGCTTGAGGTCGTCGACAGTGAGCTTGCGGCCGGCCTCGTCGAGCAGCTTCTTCACCCGCCAGTCGCGGTAGAAGCTTTCGGGCACGCGGGGGATGCTGGTGTTCTTCACCTTGGTCAGCGCGATCTGGCCCACCCAGTGATTGGCATGCACGATCAGGCCGTCTTCGGGATAGATCGGGAAGGCCTCGTCCGGCGCGCATTCGAAATCGATGCCGAAGCCCTTCACGGTCGAGAGCATCATGTTGTTGGAGCAGGCCTTCGGCGTGGCCGCCACCGCCTTGATTGCGAAGGCTAGATGCTCCTGCTCCAGCACCTTGCGGCGGATCAGCGCGAGCGGCACGCCGGTCTGGGTGAAGTCGCGCTCGCATTCCAGATAGTTGGCGGTGATCGAGACGCCGGCCGCGTTCATGCCGCAGCGGGCGAGGCCGCCGGCCTCGACGAAGGTCAGGAAATCCGGGCCGTCGTCACGGCGCACGCGCAGCACGATCGCCGTCTCCGCGCATTCGGCGCGCCAATCCCAGTTCTGGCCATGGATGAGCTCGCCGGTGGCGCTGCGCTCCGGCAGGATGATCGCGCCGGTGCAGCCGTCGTCGAGTTCTTCGGTCGCCTCGACCGGCTTGTTCTTGACCATCCGCGCCTTGGCGATGACCTCGGTGCGGGCATTGATCATGATGACGTCTTCGAGCGCGACGCCGGCGCCGTCGGCAATGCCGCGCATCTCCTCGACGTAATGAGCACCGAAGGCCTCGATCTCGCGGGCGAACTCGCCGATCAGGGCGGATTTCGCCTTGGCGTCGTAGCCGAGATCGCCGAGTTGGCCGCCATAGAGCTCGATCGAGCGTTTCACGCGCTGCGGCACGGCCGCGCCATGCTGGCGGCCGCGCTCATAGGGCGAGCCCGAAACGTCGACGAAGGGGCAGGGCTGGACCATGGCGCACAACTTTCCGATATGCTGGCGTGAGACTGTTCTCTAATGTATTTCATTGCTAACTAAAACAATCAAGGGCTCTTCCGATGGCGATGCCGACTCGGCTTCAGCAGGAGATCGCCGAGCGCATCCTGCAACTGGTGCGCGACGATGCGCTCAGTGCCGGCGCCTGGCTGAACGAGAACGCGACGGCGCGGCGCCTCGGCGTTTCGCGCACGCCGGTGCGCGCCGCGCTCGACCATCTCGCCGAGCAGGGCATCGTGCGCCGCCAACTCAACAAGGGCATCGAGATCCTGAAGCTGCCCGTCGCCGCCGACAGCGCGCTGCCGCCGGAGGCGATCGAGCTGGCGATGGTGCGGCTGGCGCATGAGCGGGAGAACGGGCTCCTGCCGGACGAGGTTTCCGAACTGGAAGTGATGCGGCGCTACGAGCTCGGCCGGCCGGAGGCGCAGAAGCTGCTCGCCCGGCTCGCCGATCTCGACATGGTCGAGCGCAAGGCGGGCTATGGCTGGCGCTTCCTGCACGAGCCGCGCGACAAGCGCCTGCGCGACGAGAGCTATCGCTTCCGCATGATCGTCGAGCCGATGGCGATGCTAGAACCAGGATTCCACCTCGATCCCGGCTGGATCGCCGAGATGAGGGCGCGGCATGCCGAGGCGCTGCAACGACCCTGGCGCGAATCCTCCAGCATCGCCTTCTACGAAATGAACGCCGACTTTCACGAGGGCTTGGCCGCCGGTACGGGCAATCGCTATTTCCATTCGGCCGTGCGGCGCCAGAACCAGCTCAGGCGCCTCTCGAACTACGACTGGGGCCTCGGCTTCGAGCGCGTGCAGGTCAATTGCATGGAGCATCTGGGCATGCTCGACCATTTGGAAGCCGGCGAGAACGAGGTCGCCTCGGCGTTGATGCGCAGCCATCTGCTGCGGGCAAGCAAGCTCAGGCTCGGCACTAAGCCGGCTGAACCGACCGCGTGAAAGCGCGTCGCCCGATCACCGGATGGCTGCCCTGCCGCCGGGACGGTTGACCCGGCGGCGATTTGGGCGAGCAATGGCTGATATCCCGAATCCGACAGGTCGAATGCCATGACTGCTCATCAGCGCCCGCAAGCCATCGATCCCGCTAAGCTCGACAAACTGGCCGAGGTCGCCATCCGCGTGGGCTTGAACCTCCAGCCGGGGCAGGACCTTTTCCTGACCGCGCCGGTCGCGGCGCTGCCGCTGGTCCGGCGCATCGCCGAGCACGCCTACAAGGCCGGCGCCGGCATCGTGACGCCGATGCTCGCGGACGAGGAGATTACGCTGGCGCGCTATCGCTTCGCGCCCGATGCGAGCTTCGACAGGGCGCCGGGCTGGCTCTATGAGGGCGTCGCCAAGGCGTTTTCCGCCAATACGGCCCGTCTCGCCGTCGTCGGCGACAATCCGATGCTGCTGGCGAACGAGGACCCGGCCAAGGTCGGGCGCGCCAGCAAGGCCAATTCAGTCGCCTATCAGCCGGCGCTGGAGAAGATCGCGGGCTTCGACATCAACTGGAACATCCTCGCCTACCCCAGTGCGGCCTGGGCGAAGCAGGTGTTCCCGGATGATGTGGAGGAGGTCGCTGTCGGCAAGCTGGCCGAAGCGATCTTCGCGGCGTCGCGCATCAACGAGGCCGACCCGGTTGCGGCCTGGGCGGCCCATAACGCGGCGCTGCGCACGCGCCGCGACTGGCTGAACGGCCAGCGCTTCGCCTCGCTGCACTTCACCGGGCCCGGCACCGATCTCACCGTGGGTCTCGCGGACGGGCATGACTGGCAGGGCGGCGCCTCGCCGGCCAAGAACGGCGTCGTCTGCAATCCCAATATCCCGACCGAAGAGGTCTTCACCACGCCGCATGCGCGCCGGGTCGACGGCCATGTCTCAAGCACCAAGCCGCTTTCCTATCAGGGCTCGCTGATCGACCAGATTCAGGTGCGCTTCGAGGGCGGACGGATCGTCGAGGCCAAGGCCTCGCGCGGCGAAGCCGTGCTGAACAAGGTGCTCGACACCGACGAGGGCTCGCGCCGGCTCGGCGAAGTCGCGCTGGTGCCGCATTCCTCGCCGATCTCGAAGAGCGGCATCCTGTTCTACAACACGCTCTTCGACGAGAACGCCTCCTGCCACATCGCGCTCGGCCAGTGCTATTCGAAATGCTTCGTCGACGGCGCCAACCTGACGCCGGAGCAGATCGCGGCGCAGGGCGGCAACAAGAGCCTGATCCATATCGACTGGATGATCGGCTCGGGCGAGGTCGATATCGACGGCGTCCACGCCGACGGGCGCCGTGTGCCGGTGTTCCGCAAGGGCGAATGGGCCTGAGTCTCCCGAGCCGTCATGCCCGGGCTTGACCCGGGCATCTCAGGACCAGAAGGCGCCTTTTCCGGCATGAGGTTCTCGGGTCTGCGCTTCGCCTCGCCCGAGAATGACGTCGAAGGTTTTCGGCTCAGGCCGGATTGGCGTGCAACCAGTCGCCCAGCGACGGACGATAATGCCCGGCCCGCCCGGTGGTGGCGGGTGCGGCCGCCATCGCGTTGAGCACGGCTTCCTGGGTCGCTTCGGTGGCGGCGCGGAAGAGAGTGTCGATGCGGTTCTCGTTGAGGGCGCGGAGCGATACGAGATCGCCCGGCTGGTCGTGGTCGATCGGATCGGCGGTGGTGAAGGCGACGGCGATGTCGCCGCTGCCATTGCCCCAGAAGGCGCCGAGCCGGGCGAGGCCGGCGCCACCGCGCCTTGCAATTCGTTGAAGCTGTCGTGATTCCAGCGGCACGTCGGTCGCAATGACCAGGATGACCGAGCCACGCTCGGCTTGCAGGTTCACCTCCGGCGGAACTGGGCGGCGGCCATCGGGCAGGACGAGGTCGCCGGCATTGCCGAAATTCGCCAGCGCCAGCACGCCGAGCGTGTGATCGGTGCTGTCCAGAGTAAAGCGGCGCGAGGCCGTGCCGATGCCGCCTTTGAAGCCGAAGGCGCTCATGCCGGTGCCGGCGCCGACCGCACCTTCCGCGACGGGGCCCGATGCGGCGGCGTCGAGCGCGGCGAAGGCGTGCGCCTCGGTCAGCGTGCGGGCGCGGATGTCGGAGAGATAGCCGTCATTGCATTCGAGCACGACCGGATTGACCGTGCCGGTCTCGCGACCGATGTCGGGATTGGCGGCGAGTGCGCGTGTCACCAGCGCGTCGAAGCCCGTGCCGACCGCCAGCGTGTTGCAGAGCAGGAGCGGCGTTTCGATCTGGCCGAGCTCGGCGAGCTGCATCAGCCCGGCGCTCTTGCCGAAGCCGTTGATGACATCGACCGCAGCGCGGACCTTGCGGCGGAAGAGGTTGCCGTCATGCGGCAGCAGGGCGGTGAAGCCGGTGAGGATATCGCCCTCATGCAAGGTGCGGTGGCCGATCTTCACGTCGGGCACATCGGTGATCGCGTTGAGCGGGCCGGGCTGCATGATGCCGCAGGTGATGCCGAAGTCGCGCAGGCGCTGAGTCATGGTGCGGGGTCTCGATGAGCGTGCGGCGGGAATAGCATGGACGCCTGCCGGCACAAGCGCGGGGCGCAGAGCTCCGTCGAACGCCTAAGCTCCATGCGCGTTTGGAGAGTATGAGCGCCAGCTCGTAGCCGACACCCGACCAGGGAGTGCGCCGATGCGCGATCCGTTCCAGTTGCAGCGCTTCCTCGATGCGCAGGAGGATGTCTGGCAGACCGCGCTGGCGGAGCTGAAGGATGGCCGCAAGCGCACGCATTGGATCTGGTTCCTCTTCCCGCAGATGCGCGGGCTGGGCCTGTCACCGACCTATGGCGTGACTTCGCTCGACGAGGCGCGGGCCTACCTGGCGCATCCGGTCCTCGGCGCGAGGCTGGCGCGCTGCACCGAGGCGGTGCTGGCCCATGAAGGGCGAAGCGCCCATGCCATCTTCGGTTCGCCTGATGATATGAAGCTGCGTTCCTCGATGACGCTCTTTGATGCCGCGAGCGCAGAAGGCGACAACCCTTATCGCGCGGTCCTGCGTGGTTTCTTCGACGATGCGTGCGATCCGCGCACGCTGGAGCTGATCGGGAAAGACTAGTCCCTCAGCGCGGCAGCTTCGTCCCCAAACCCTGCGCGCGGGCCTTCGTGACGACGAGATGGGCAAGGGCGAGATCGGCGAGGGCGGCGCCGCGGAAGGCGAAGAACGATCGGCCGCTCGAAGCCGTCGGATGCGGGGCCGCGGCCAGTTCGATCAGATCGTGCTGGAAGGCGACCGTCGTGACGGGGTTGCCGTCGGCGCCATAGGGCGCATGAGACTGTTCGAGGCTGTCGGTGGCGAGCACGTCGAAGGCCGGCAACGCCTCGGGCTTCCAGCTCCGGCCGGTGTCGACGGCCGCAGCGAAGGCCACCGGCTTCATGCTGTTTGCATCGAGGAAGGGCGTCATGCGCGCCGTACCCGGCACCATCGAGATCACGATGTAGCTGCGCGACAGCAGCGCCTCGGCATCATCCAGGACCTGCGCCGAGATTCCGGCGGCCTGTGCGGCTTCGGCGAGTCGCTCGGCCGAGGCGCGGCTGCGGCTCAGCATCAGGGCGGTCTTCAGGCCCGGATAGAGATCGCGGAAGGCGGCGAGATGGGCGTGGGCCTGCAAGCCGCAACCGACGAAGCCGATGGTCTGCGGCGCGCCAGGCGCCAGGCGCCAGCCGCGAGGCGGCAGCGGCGCTGATCGCAGCCGTGCGGATCAGGGTGATCTCGTCGCCGTCCATCACGGCGAGCGGCAGGCCCGTCGCATAGTCGCTGACGCAGATCAGCGCGCTGACGGCCGGAAGCGGCGAACCGGCGGCGACCGGGGCCATCGCCGCCCATTTCATCGCGGCGATCCCCTGAGCGGAGGACGCCGCCGTCATCGCCTGGAAGCCATGGCCCGGTCCCAGCGTGAGCGTGTTCTTCGGCAGGCTGCGGTTCAGCCCGGCGGCATGGTCGCGAAAGCCCTGCAGAACAGCCTCGCGCGCCTCGCCGGGCGAAATGGCCAGCGCCCGGATGTCGCCGCGCGAAAGGTAGAGCAGCGTGTCGCTCATCCGGTGAACTCCGTGGCGGCAAGGCAGGCGTGGGCGCCCGAACTGGCGAGGAGGCCGGGATACAGCCAAGCCCGGCCCGCGTCGAGGCATGCCGACGCTCCCCAGGCAGGCACGCAGCCGAGCCGGTCACAGGATTGACATCTTCATCAACCTGCGTATTGTTCCTTTTATTGCAACTCAAGTTCCATTTAATGGAACTTTATCGGTGACCGCGATGTCCATCTTGTCGTCGGCCGTGGATGTTCTCCGTTGCTTCTCCAGCACGCGTCACGACGTGACCGTGACCGACCTCGTTTCGCTTCTGGGCATGCCGAAGAGCAACGCGTCGCGCCTGCTGCGGGCGATGCGCGACGAGGGACTTCTGGAGACCGTCGGCGACAGCAAGCGCTACCGGCCGTCGCTGCTGCTCAACCAGGTCGGCCATCTCTACCGCTTCGCCGCCTCGCTGATCGACCGGGCCGACATCGTCGTCGGGCGGATCTCCGACCAGATCGGCCATACCGGCTATATCAGCGTCCGGCGCGGCAATGAGATCGTCGGGGTAACCGCCCATCCGGGGCGCCACGCGCTCAGGGTCGTCACCGCGATCGGAGATCGTCTCCCCGCCTTCGCTTCCAGTACCGGTCGTGCCCTCCTCGCGCGGCTCACGGATGGCGAGGTCCGCGCGCTTTATCCAGACGGCCTCACCGCGCCGTCCGAGACCGCGCCGCAGGACATCGACGAGCTGCTCGCCCGCCTCGCCATTGTTCGGAGTGCCGGCTTCGCCGAATCCCATGACGAGGCCGTGCGCGGAGTGCGCGCCATCTCGGTCGCGGTCGGCGACCCCGCCACGGGGGACGAGGTTGCGATCTGCATTTCCTTCCCGGCGGCGACCGTCGAGCCGGCCGAGCGCCTCGCCATCATCCGTTCGCTGGGGGAGGGCGCCGCGGAGATCGCGGCCCTGACCCAGGACAAGCGCTTCACACCCTTGAATCTCTCAACCGCGGAGACCGCTCCATGAGCAATCGCTGGCGCATCGGCTTCGACATCGGCGGCACCTTCACCGATTTCATCCTCTATGACGGGCAGGAGCGCTCGGTTCGGCTCCACAAGCGCCTGACCACGCCGCACGATCCCTCGGAGGCCGCGCTGATCGGCCTCGGCGAACTCGTCGAGATGGCCGGCATCACGCTCGCCGATGTCGGCGACATCGTCCACGGCACGACGCTGGTCACCAATGCCGTGATCGAGCGCAAGGGCTCGAAGCTCGGGCTGATCACCACCAAGGGCTTCCGCGACATCCTCGAAATGGGGACGGAGCAGCGCTACGACATCTATGATCTGTTCCTGACCTTCCCCGACCCGCTGGTCTCGCGCGAACTGCGCCTCGAAGTGGCCGAGCGTATCGACCGCGACGGCAAGGTCGTCACCGCGCTCGATGCGGAAGCCGTCCGCAAGGCAGCCCGCGAACTCGCCGCTGCCGGTTGCGAGGCGATCGCGGTCTGTTTCCTCAACAGCTACCGCAATCCGGCGCATGAGCAGGAAGCCGGCCGCATCGTCCGCGAGACCTGCCCCGAGCTCACCGTCTCGCTGTCGAGCGAGGTCGTCGCCGAGATCTGGGAATACCAGCGCTTCGTCACCACGGCGGCCAATGCCTATGTCCAGCCGTTGATGCGCCGCTACCTCCAGCGGCTGGAGCGCGAGCTTGCGGCCCGCTCCTTCACCGGCGCGCTCAGGCTGATGCATTCGGCCGGTGGCCTCGTCTCGCCCGAGACGGCGCGCACCTTCCCGATCCGCCTGCTCGAAAGCGGCCCGGCCGGCGGCGGCCTCGCCACGGCGCTGTTCGGCGAGCTCGCCGGCCACAAGGACGTCATCTCCTTCGACATGGGCGGCACCACCGCCAAGGCCTGCATGATCGAGGACGGCCGCGCCAAGATCGCGCCGATGCTGGAGGCCGGCCGCGTCAACCGCTTCGCCAAGGGCTCGGGCCTGCCGATCAAGGCCCCGGTCATCGACATGATCGAGATCGGCGCCGGCGGCGGCTCGATCGCCGCGATCGACGAGGTCGGCCTGCTCAAGGTCGGCCCTCACTCGGCCGGCTCCGATCCGGGCCCGGCCTGCTACGGCATGGGCGGCGCGAAGCCGACCGTGACCGACGCCAATCTCGTGCTCGGCTATTACGATCCGAGCTTCTTCCTGGGCGGGCGCATGGCGCTTGACCTCGAAGCGGCGCGCAAGGCCGTCTCGACCGTGGCCGAACCGCTCGGCCTATCCATTGAGGAAGCGGCCTGGGGCATCCACAAGGTCGTGGTCGAGAGCATGGGCGCGGCAGCCCGCGTCCATCTCGTCGAGAAGGGCAAGGACCCGCGCCATTACGCCATGGTCGGCTTCGGCGGTGCCGGGCCGGCGCATGCCGTCGACGTCGCCCGGGTGCTCGGCGTCAAGCAGGTCATCATCCCGCCGGCCTCGGGCGCGGCTTCGGCGCTCGGTTTCCTCGCCGCGCCGCTCTCCTTCGACATGGTGCGCTCGCTGCCGGTCGAATTCTCAGAAGGTTTCGACGCCGGCGCCGTCAATGCGATGCTCGGCCAGCTCGAGGAGGAAGGCCGCAAGCACCTGATCGAGGCCGGGGTGAAACCCGCCGACGTCACGGTCGAGCGCTCCGCCGATATGCGCCTCGTCGGCCAGATGCACGACATCGCCGTGCCGCTGCCGGCCGGCACCATCGATGCGTCGAGCCTCGAAGCCATCCGCGCCGCCTTCGGCAAGGCCTATTCGGCCCGCTACACCTCGGTCTATGAGGGCGCCCGGCTGGAGGCGATCAACTTCCGCGTCCGCTGCGCCGGCCCAGTGCCGACCCTGTCGCTCTCCGGCGCGGCCGGCGGCGGCGATGCCGCCGCCAAGGTCAAGGGCACCCGCAAGGCCTGGTTCGAGGGCGGCTGGAGCGAGGCCACCGTCTATGACCGCTATGCGCTCCGCTCCAGCGACACCGTCAAGGGCCCGGCAATCATCGAGGAGCGCGAGGCGACCACGATCGTGCCACCGGGCGACAGCGTCGCCATCGACGATGTGCTGAACCTCATCGTCCATGTCGGTCAGGCCAATGCGGTCGAGACCTCGATCACCGAGGACATGCCGCTGGCCGAAGCCGCGCGCCGGATCGAGGCCGATCCGATCTCGCTGGAGATCATGTGGAGCCGGATGATCAACGTCGTCGAGGAGATGTGGCTGACCGTCTGCCGCACCGCCTTCTCGCTGGTGATCTCGGAAGCGCAGGATTTCGCCTGCGAACTGCTCGATCCCGAGGGCGAGACGCTGGCGCATTCGCCCCGTGCCATGCCGGTGTTCAACCTGACCCTGCCCCGCGCGGTGAAGGCGCTGCTGGAGCGCTATCCGGCCGAGACGCTGAAGCCCGGCGACGTGCTGATCACCAACGATCCCTGGCTCTGCGCCGGCCATCTCTTCGACATCGCGGTGGTGACGCCGGTCTTCCTCGGCGACCGCGTCGTCGGGCTGATGGGCACGGTCGGCCATGTCTCCGACATCGGCGGCACCAAGGATTCCCTGCGGGCCCGGGAGATCTACGAGGAAGGCTTCCAGATCCCGCCGATGAAGCTCTACGAAGCCGGGAAGATCAACGAGACGCTGGTGCGCCTGCTGGCCGAGAACGTGCGCAATTCCGAGCAGGTGCTCGGCGATCTCGACTCCTTCGTCGCGGCCAATGCCATCGGCGCCGAGCGTCTGCAGTCCTTCCTCGGCGACTACGGCATGCAGGATCTGCGGGCGCTCGCCCATGTCGTGCAGAGCCGTTCCGAGAAGGCGATGCGCGAGGCCATTCGCGCGCTGCCTGACGGCACCTATCACGGCACGGTCTCGAACAACCCGTTGGGCACGCCGATGACCTATCCGCTGGCGCTGACGGTGAAGGGCGACACCATCCATCTCGACTTCGCGGGCGCGCCGCCGCAGCTGCCGCAGGGCGGGCTGAATTGCACGCTGAACTACACGATGGCGCATGCGACCTACCCGTTGAAATGCATGCTGACGCCGGGCGTGCGCGGCAATGCCGGCTGCTATCGCGCCTTCTCGATCGATGCGCCGAAGGGCTCGATCCTGAACTGCGACAAGCCATTGGCGGTGAACCTGCGCACCCGCACCGGCTGGTATCTGGCGCCGAACATCTTCCGCGCGCTCTCCAAGGCAGCGCCGAAGCAGGTCCAGGCCTTCACCGGCCTGCCGGTGGCGGCGAGCGTCTATGGCCGCGACCAGGCCGGCGACACCTATTCCGACATGCTCTTCGTCGGCGGCGGCCAGGGCGGCTCGGCCCATGGCGACGGCAAGTCGGGTCTGCTCTACCCGACCTCGGCGGCGAACACCTCGATCGAGACCTTCGAATCGCGCGTGCCGGTGCTGGTGGTCGAGAAGACCTATCTCACCGACTCAGGCGGCGCCGGCCAGCATCGCGGCGGCCTCGGCCAGCGCGTGCGTTTGCGCAAGCTTTCCGACGACGGCCTGCCGACGCTGGTCTCGCTCTATCCGGAAGGCGTCAACAACCCGATCCCGGGCCTGTTCGGCGGCAAGGCCGGAGGCAGCGCCTCGGGCCGCGTCATCGACGAGCAGGGCCATGTGCTGAAGGACGTCGGCACCGGCGAGCTGGTCCAGGTCAAGCAGCCGCATGAGATCGTCGAGCTCGTGCTCGCCGGTGGTGCTGGATACGGGGCCGCTTCGGAGCGCTCACGAGAGGCGATCGCCCGCGACATCGCGCTCGGTCTCGTTTCGCCGGAAGCCGCCAAGCGCGACTACGGCGTGCAGGGGGCGCATGCCACGCAGGACGTAGGCGAGGCCAAGGCCGGCATCCTGGTTGCCTGACGACAAGGATCGAAACGCAAACAGCCCGTAAGGGGCGAATAGGGGACTGAGGCATGAACAATCCGACTGAAGGGGTGCCTCAGCGGCACCCCAGCCTGTTCGAACCGGCGACGCTGCTGCTCATCGCGATTCTCTGCGTCTTCGGTGCGATCATCGGCATGCAGCTGCTGGTGTCGCTCGGCATCACGCAAACACCTCGCTGATCGGCGCACTTGCTGCCATGGCGCTGGCGCGCGTGCCGCTTGCCGCCTTCACGCGCTACCGCTCGATCCATGTGCAGAACCTGGCCCAGAGCGCGATCTCCTCGGCCACCTTCGGCGCGGCGAACAGCCTGCTCCTGCCAGTCGGCATTCCCTGGCTGCTCGGGCGGCCGGACCTCGTGCTGCCGATGCTGGCGGGCGCCTTCTTCGCGATGCTGCTCGACGCCTATCTGCTCTACCGGATGTTCGATTCCCGCGTCTTCCCCGCGACGGGCGCCTGGCCGCCGGGCGTCGCTGCTGCCGAGGCGATCAAGGCCGGCGACGAGGGTGGACGCAAGGCAGTGCTGATGGGCGTAGGGTTCGGCACCGGCATCCTCGTCTCATTCGTCAAGATTCCGCTGGCCTGGATCGGCTTCGCCGGCTCGGCCGCCGTCTCGGGCATCCCGATGTCGGCCTTCGGCGTCGCCTTCATCGGCAATATCTGGGCGCTGCTGATGTTCGGCATCGGCCTCTTGCTGCGCGGCTATTCCGGCCAGCTCTTCGGCGGGCCGCTCTTCGAGACCATCATTCCCAAGGGCGACCTGATGGCCGCCTATATCCCGCACGGCTTCATGATCGGCGCCGGCCTCGTCGCGCTGCTGCAGGTCGCGCTGCTGCTGTTCCGGCGGGCGGAACCGACCAAGCCCGGCGAGGTGGGCGCAGGCGTCTCGGACGCTGAAGTGAAGCGCGCGCTCGGTCTCGGCACCGTCGGCTACCTCGTCATCGCGGTGTTCATCGCGCTGGTCGGCGGGCTGATGAGCGACATGTCGATCGGCATGCTCATCCTGTTCGTGCTCTATGCCGCCTTCGCCGCCTATGTGCATGAGCTGATCGTCGGCCTCGCCGCGATGCATTCCGGCTGGTTCCCGGCTTTCGCGGTCGCGCTGATCACGCTGATCATCGGCATGTTGATCGGCTTTCCGATGCCGGCGCTGGCGCTGCTGGTCGGCTTCTCCGCCGCGACCGGGCCCGCTTTCGCCGATATGGGCTATGATCTGAAGGCCGGCTACCTGCTGCGCGGCAACGGCGCCGATCCCGCCTTCGAGCGCGAAGGCCGCCGCCAGCAGCTCTTCGCCGCGATGTTCGCCTTCGTCATCGCCGGTGCGGTCGTCCTGTTCTCCTACCAGTCCTTCTTCGACCAGAACCTCGTCGCCCCCGTGAACAAGGTCTATGCCGCGACGATCAAGGCCGGCGTGGCGCCCGGAGTCGCCTGGCAGCTCTTCCTCTGGGCGATACCCGGCGCGATCCTGCAATTCATCGGGGGGCCGAAGCGGCAGATCGGCGTGCTCTTTGCCACCGGCCTGCTGATCAACTTCCCGATGGCGGGCTGGGCGGTGCTGGCCGGCATCCTCTGCCGGGTCATCTGGGAGAAGCTGCGCGGCGCGAGCGGCGAGGGCGACATGGAGGTCTTTGCCGCCGGCGTCATCGCGGGCGATGCGATCTTCTCGTTCTTCGACTCCGTCTCGAAGAACTTCTGGAAGCGCTGAACAAGTTGGACCTGGGCGGAAAGCCACCCGGGTCCTTCGCTTTTATGGAGGACGGGATCATGAGCAAGCTGGGAACCCTCACGATCGGCCAGGCGCCACGCGCCGACATCACGCCGATCCTCGACGCGGTGATCGGCGCCAGTGTGCCACAGCGCCATGCCGGCGTTCTCGACGGCCTGAGCCGCATCAAGATCGAACGGGATTTCGCAACGGAGCCGGGCCAGCCAGTGCTGATCACCAAGCTCCTCGACGGCAGCGCGGTCGTCATCGACCGCGCCCGAACGGAAGCTGCGGCACAGCACAAGCTCGCCATGCTCGAGGCCGAGGGCTGCAGCACCATCCTGATGCTCTGCACCGGCCATTTTGCGAGCCTGTCGACTGAGAAGGCGCGCCTCGTCGAACCCGACCGCATCCTGCCGCCGGCCGTGGCGGCACTGACGCAGGGCGCGCAGCTCGGCATCATCGTGCCGCTGGCCGAGCAGATTTCCTCGGAGGCCGGCAAATGGGCGCCGCTCGGCCGCGCGCCGCTCTATGCCGCGGCGTCGCCCTATGGTGGTGCGGGCGTTTCGATCGCGGAGGCTGCGCGGGAGCTGGCCGGACGCGGCGCGCAAATCCTGCTGATGGACTGCATGGGCTTCGTGGAGAGACATCGCCGCGAGGCGGCGGAAGCCGGCTTGCCGGTCATCCTCTCCAACGGCATGATCGCAAAGCTGGTTTCCGAGATCGTCTGACGGCGGGCTGCATCCGCCGAAACGGAAAAGGCCGCCCTTGAGGCGGCCTTTGTGCTTGTCCGGATGGAGCGGGGTTTATTTCGGCGCGAAGATGCCGACGCTGCTGGCGGTGATGTCGAAGGAGAGCGTTCCGACGACAGCCGCACCGCACCAGTTCGAACGACCCGTGCCGTTGGAGATTCCGCGCGGATCGGCGGTCAGCAGGAAGCACTCGCTCTTCGACAGGGTGGTGTCGTGGTAGCGCAGGTCGGCGGTGACGTTCTTCCAGGTGTAGGAGACGCCGGCGTTCCAGTAGCTGTAATCGGGCAGATTGGTCGGCGGCACGGTCGACCAGATGGCGAGGTTGGTGGTGCCGAGCCAGTAGTGGCCGAACTCACCGGAGACCGAGAGACCTTCCAGGAAGGGCAGGTTGTACTTCGCCGTCACCGAGGCGTAGGTGCCGCTCGCGCCGGTGCCGAGCCAGTCCCAGGCGTAGAAGACGTTGCCGCCCACCGTCAGGCTTTCGGCGAAGGTGTAGGAGACCTTGCCGTAGACCTCGGTGAAGTCAGTGTTCTTCGGTGTCCAGAACACGCCGGCAGCGTCGATCAGCTGCTTCTCGCTGGGGTAGTAGTACTGCCAGACACCGAAATCGAAGGCGAGATCGCCGAATTTCGGGCGGACACCGGCATAAAAGTCGATCTCGGCATCGGGCCTGGTGGCCAGGTCGACGCTCGATCCGTAGACGCCGAGATAGAACATGTTGTTGTAGATCTGCAGCTCGGCGCCGCCCTGAATCGCCGGCTTGCGGTCCGTTTGCGAGATGCCGCGGAAATTATAATCGGTCATGCCCTTCACGCTGACCGCGATATCGAACCAGGTGATCGCGGGGACGACGGGCGCGGGCGGCGGCCCTTTCTTGCTCGGCAGGTCGGAGGCCTGCGCCGCGCCGACGGCGGCAGCCAAAGCCAGTCCCATAATCGAGGAACGGAAAAGATCGGACATCTACGGAAACCCCTCGCCGCGCGTTGATTTGCGCTGTCGCACCATGAAACGGGCGAGCCCGGCTTGGCGGCAAGACGAGGTTTTGGGCGCTTCGCTCACGGAAAAAGCAAAAGACCTCCCAGGGGGAGGTCTTCGCGCCTGCAAAACAGGCAGTCTCGATTATCTGTCCGGCTGTTGCATTTGCGTCACGACGTGACGGCGGCCGGGCAGGGCCTCAACGCATCGCCGGCTGGCTCGCATAGCCCGCCGTCGACTGGTCGAGGCTCGACGTTTTCAGCCCGTTGGCGCGGCGGGGCGGCAGCGGCGCGCTGGTGGCGGCCGGTGTCGCGGGCGCGACGGACGCGACCGGAGCGCTGGCCACGCCTTGATCGGCCGTGGCGCTGGAGCCGCCGCCGAAGACCGGCATGAAGCTGAGGGCGCGCTGCAGCAGAGGCTTCTCCTCGGTCGGCGCGACCGGGTTCGAGGCCGCGCTCGCGAGCACCGGCGCCTGCAGGGCGTTGCCGGGTGCGACCTTGGCGAGCTGGGTAGCGGCCGGGGCTGCCGCCGGGCGCGGTGCGGCGGCCGGCTTCGCCTCGACCTTGGCAGCGTCGGGCTTTGCAGCTTCTTCCGCAGGGGCTGCGGCGATCGCGGCGAGAACGGCGTCGTTATCGGCCGAAGCGGCGCGGACGGTCGCCTTCGCCTTGCCCTTGTCGTCGAGGACGACGACCCGAGGACCGACCGACAGGGCATCGGCACGGCTGACGCCGACATCCTTCGAGGCCCAGGAAGCCGAGCGGTTGAGCGCGTCGGAGCCGCCGGTCATCAGCGCCTGCTTGAAGGAGGCGTGCTGGTCGCCATCGTCATAGATCAGCTTGATCGCCGGTGTGCCCTTGGCGACGAGCGAAGCGACCTGGATCTCGTCCCTCTGGCGCTTCTCGGCGACGGCTGCCGGGGTCGAGCCGCCGTTGAAGACATAGCGGCCGCCGACGACGGAGACCGCGGGCTCGTCCTTGGCGACCTCGAAATAGTCGGTGCCTTCCTTCAGGTTCTTCCAGAAGGCGATGTTCGGGTCGAGGCGGTGCTTGGCCAGGTTTTCCGGCGTCATCCGGAACGGAAGGGCCTGCATCTGCACGGCGCGCTGGCCGGCATTCTGGGCCTCGCGCACCAGCGCATAGATCTCGCCGATCTGGTCGTCGGTCATCGAATAGCAGCCGGCCGAGGAGCAGGCGCCATGGACCATCAGATGGGCGCCGGTGCGATTATGAGCCCGGTCATAGGCGTTGGGATAGCCCATGTTGAACGAGACGTAATAGGACGAGTTCGGGTTCATCTGCTGGGGAGCGATGGCATAGAACCCTTCCGGCGCCATGCGATCGCCCTCGCGGACCTTCGGGCCGAGCTGGCCGGACCAGCGGCACATCGGGAAGGTCTTGAGCAGGGTGTACTGACCGTCGGCCTTGCGCTTCCAGACCTCGAGCTCCGACTCCTTCTTGTAGGAGCGGATCAGGATCGGCTGGTCCTTGCTCATGCCCTTCTCGGACATCAGCGCATAGGTCGCGCTCGGAATCGGAATGTTGTGGCGCGCGGCGCCGCGATAGCGGTCCTCCTCGCAGGCCGCCACGGTCAATGCAACAAAAGCCACGAGTGCGAGTTGCTTGAGTGCCACGTCGTCAATCCCTCGAACGGCAGGCCGGGGTGCGACCTGTGACTTCGCAAGACGGCCAAATTGTGCCCGTCGACTCGTTGTAGAAGCGTTAGGCTTGAGGGTTCCTTACCATAGGCAGGGTGAGTCTGGCCACATGGTCAACGGCCGGTAAAGAAGCCTCGCCTTCGCTGGTGCGAGATATCTAGCTCCGATGTTGCCTAGAGATTGCGCCCGATCGCGAGGAATTTCTCCGCCCGCTTGGCGACGATATCCTCGGCTCCGAGACCGGCGAGATCGCCGAGCGCGGCGGCGATGGCATCGCCCGCGCGGCTGATCGCGGCCTGGGCGTCGCGGTGGGCGCCGCCGGTCGGCTCCTGCACGATCCGGTCGATGACCCCGAACTTCAGCAGGTCCTGCGCCGTGATCTTCATGCCGGTGGCCGCGTCCTGCGCCCGCGCCGTATCACGCCAGAGGATCGATGCCGCGCCTTCGGGCGAGATCACCGAATAGATCGCATGCTCCAGCATCAGCACGCGGCTGGCGGCGGCGATGGCGATGGCGCCGCCGGAGCCGCCCTCGCCGATGACGAGCGCGACGCTCGGGCTGCGCAGCCCGAGCCAGGCCTCCGTCGAGCGGGCGATAGCCTCGGCCTGGCCACGCTCCTCGGCTTCGATGCCGGGATAGGCGCCGGCGGTATCGACGAAGCTCAGGACCGGGAGGCCGAAGCGGTCGGCCAGCTCCGCGAGGCGCACGGCCTTGCGATAGCCCTCGGGCTTGGGCATGCCGAAATTGTGCCGGATGCGGGTCTCGGTCGAATCGCCCTTCTCCTGGCCGATGACGCAGACCGGCTCGCCGCGGAAGCGGCCGAAGCCGCCGATGATGGCCTCGTCCTCGCCGAAGGCGCGGTCGCCGGCGAGCGGGGTGAATTCCGCGATCAGCCCGGCGCAGTAATCCTTGAAATGCGGACGCTGCGGATGGCGCGCCACGAGCGTCTTCTGCCAGGGCGTCAGCGCCGCATAGATGTCCTTCAGCGTCTGGCTAGCCTTGGCGTCGAGCTTGCCGATCTCTTCCGACAGGGAAATGCCGTCGCCGCGGGCCTCGAGGGCCCGCAATTCATCCGACTTCGCCTCCAGCTCGGCGACCGGTTTCTCGAAATCCAGATAGCTACGCATCGTGATCCAGTTCAGAATCCGCGCGAAAATCGGGCGGAACGGCGGTTTAGGGCAAAACCGGCATGAAAGGCGGCGGACCTTGGCCGCGCCCCGGCGAAATTGTCAACCCGTCCGCGCCGTCTCCGGCGGGTTTGCCTCGCGGGGCGTCGGCGTCGGTTGCGGCAGCAGGACCGGTCTCAATGCGAAGCTGCGCCGCGTCGCGCGCAAGGGCGCGCGCCGGTAGAACTGCTTGGTGGCATCGATGACGTGGACGCCGGCGAAGGGCAGCGACAGGCCGGCACCGATCTGCTCCCAGATCGGTGCCGAGCGCATCAGCAGACGCCTGTGCAGCGGCGGGACGTAGAGCGCCTCGACCCAGTGCTCCGGCGAGAACTCGGCGGCGCGCATGAGGGCGCCGAGCTGGCGGCGGCTGAAGGGCCGGCCCTGCCCGAAGGGCGTGCCGTCCATCCGGGCCCAGAGCCCCCGCCGGTTCGGCACGACGAGGATCATGCGCCCGCCGGGGTTGAGGACGCGCGAGACCTCCTCAAGCAGGTCGTCGGGGCTTTCGGTCTCCTCCAGTGCGTGCACGAGCACGACCCGGTCGATCGAGGCCGTCGGCAGCGGCAGCAGGGTGGGCTCGACCAGCGCCGAGGCCGTGAGGCCGGGCGAGGGCCAGTTCACCACGCCCTGCGCGGCCGGCATGAAGGCGATGGTGCGCTCGGCCTGCAGGCCGAGCACGGAGAGATAAGGCGTCGAATATCCGAGGCCGAGCAGGCGTTGGCGCGCGCAGTCGGGCCAGAAACGAAGCATCGCCCGGCCGATGAAGCGCCGGGCCACATGGCCGAGCGGGCTGGCATAGAAGGCGCGCAGGTCGACGACGTCGAGAGGCATGGCGCCTGACATGGAGCGCTGAAGCGCCGAACGCAAGGGAATGTCCGCAGAGATCGCCCGCACAGACCGCCCGCACTTGCCGTCCGCTCTTGCCGCAACCACCGGCTGCGCCTGCGGTGGGTTGATCGAGCGCCGGGCATGGCCCATGCAGGGGGCCGATCGTCCGTTCGACCCGATGGGTCGACCCTGCCGGAGGAAGCCATGCCGCTCGACCTTCACGTCTTTCGCACGCTCAGCGACAATGCCGGGGCGCTGCTCCACGATCCCGCGACGGGAGCCTGCGCGGCGATCGACGTGCCCGATGCCGGCGAGATGATGGCGGCCGCCCGGGAGAAGGGCTGGACGATCAGCGACATCTTCATCACCCATGCCCATCACGACCACACACAGGGCGTCGACGAGGTGAAGCAGGCGACCGGAGCCACCGTCGTCGGACCGGCCGATGCCCGCGCCAGCGCGCCGCTCGACAAGGTGATCGGCCAGGGCGACAGCGTCTCGCTCGGTGGCGAGCGCTTCGAGATCTGGCATACGCCCGGCCATTCCGACGGCCATCTCAGCTATGTCGGGCGTGGAGCGAAGCTTGCGCTCGTCGGCGACGTCGTCTTCGTCATGGGCTGCGGGCGCGTCCAGCCGGGCCAGATGGGGCGGATGTGGACCTCGCTGTCGCGGCTCATGGAGCTGCCGGGCGACACCCGGCTGCTCGGCGGCCATGACTACACCCTCGCCAATGCCCGCTTCGCCCGCTCGGTCGATCCCGCCAACGCCGCGCTCGCCGCCCGCTTCGCCGAAGCCGAGACGGCCAAGGCGGAAGGCCGCTTCTGGGCCCTGACCACGGTCGGGGAAGAGCAGGCGACCAATCCGTTCTTCCGTGCCGGAGAGGGCGCGTTGGCCGCTGCGGTGGGGCTCGTCGGCGCTCCGGCCGACAAGGTCTTCACGGCATTGCGCGAAGCCAAGAACCGGTTCTGACCATGACGATGCGGCTCGACGGCCTGACGGCGGCCGAGGTGATCCGGCTGCTCGAGCTCAAGCCCCATCCCGAGGGCGGCCACTACCGCGAAACCTTCCGCGATCCGGCCGGGCCGGAGGGACGCGGCTTCTCGACCGCGATCTATTATCTGCTCGATACCGGCGAGACCTCGGAGTGGCATCGCGTCGATGCCGCCGAGATCTGGCATCATTATGCCGGCGCGCCGCTGGTCATCACCGTATCGCCCAATGGTCATGACGCCGCGGCCCATCATGTCGGGACCGATCTCGCCGCCGGGCAGCGGCCGCAATTCGTGGTGCCGGCCGGCTGGTGGCAGAGCGCGACCTCGCTCGGCGCCTGGACGCTGGTGGGTTGCACGGTCGCGCCGGGGTTCGAATTCAAGGGCTTCGAGATGGCGCCGCCGGGCTGGCGGCCGACGCCGCGCAAGCCGATGGGGGGATGACATGCTGATGAAGACCGAAGACAGCGCGCTTGTGCTCGGATGCGAGCGGCGGATCATCAATGCCTGGCCGGCGCTGTCGACGCTCATCGTCGGCGACTGGGTGTTGCGCTTCGCCAATGGCTATTCCGGCCGGGCCAACGCGGCGACGCCTCTCGTCTATGGCGCCGAACTCGATGCCGACATGCTCGACCTGATCGAGGAGCTCTATCGTGCCGACGGGCTGGTGCCGAGCATCAGGCTGACACCGCTCGTTTCCGAGACAACGCGCGCCGCCGTTCTGGAGCGCGGCTATCGCGTCAAGGACAAGTCCTTCGGCCAGATCGCGCCGCTTGCCGATGTCGCGCCGTCCGAGGAGGCCGAACTGCAGATCGAGGCGCGGCCGAGCCTGGAATGGCTCACCGGCGTCGCGGCGCTGCAGAGCGGCAACAAGACCCATGTCGCCAATCTGGCGGCGATCGTCGAGAAGGTCAGGCTTCCCGCGGCCTTCGCCACCTGGCTGGTCGAGGGCGAGGCGGTGGCCTTCGGCATGGGCGTGGCCGAGCGCGGTATGGCGGAGATCGGTCTGATCTGCGTCGATCCCGACCATCGCGGCCATGGTTATGGCCGCAGGATCGTGCAGGGGCTGATGGGCTGGGCCGGCGCGATGGGCTGCGCCGACGCCTTCCTGCAGGTGGAACAAGGCAATGCGGTCGCGATCAACCTCTACGGCAGCCTCGGCTTCCGCCAGCTTTACCAGTACGAGACGCGCATTCTCGATTGACGGCGTCATTCTCGGGCTTGAGAATCTCAGGCCGGAAGAGGCCCCGGCGCCCCTGCGTCACGAGATGCCCGGGTCAAGCCCGGGCATGACGAGGGTGAATTACCGCGTCAGCAGCGCAGTGCCGTAAAGCCCCAGGCTGAAGATGGTGTGGCTGACGATATTGAGCAGCCGGATCTGGCCGGCGTTCGGCCGGCGCGAGGCAGCGACGCCCATGCCCATGCCGGGCTGCAGGATGAACCAGCCGCAGCCGACCGTAGCCCAGCCGACGAGCAATGCCGGCAGCAAGGTCGGATTGCGCGCCCAGTCCCCGCCCCAGATGGCAAGCACGATGCCGGCGAAGAGGATGCCGACCAGATAGTGGCAGATCCAGCCGATCGCGAGCTCGCCCACCACGGGCTCGGATTTGGCGATGTCGTCATGCCACAGGCGCCCGCGCGGCAGATGGGCGAACCAGCGGCCCGGCATCGCCCAGTTCGGCTTCGGCAGGCCGAAAAGCCGCAGGAACTGCGCCCAGAGATCGGACAGCGCGGTCGCGCCGACGCCGATGACGACCATGCGAAAGATCAGATCCGACACGTTTCGTTCCCCCAGCCCGCTTCACGGCGGCTTCCCGTCCGTTGGAGCGGCGATTGCGGCGGCGGTCAACAGCCTGGCCGGCCGGATCGCGCAGAGGCGCGCTGCATGCGGCGCATCGCCTCTGCCGCGGAACCCCGCGCGCCCCTGAGGGGTTGCCTTCGCGAATCCGCGGGGGAGATCCATCATGGCCACGGCGACTGCCGCCAAACCACGCAATGCCGGAACCGGGCCGCATGGCGCGGCCGAACTGCCGTCCGTCGTCGTCACCAGCTATAATCTGGAGGTCCGGGACGATGACGGCTTCGTCGGGGACAAGGCGAGCCGCCGCGCCTTCGTCGAGCATCTCGACGCGCTGCGCAGCCATCTCAAGCGCAACGGCGACGACCCACTGAAGGGCAAGACCGCCGAGATCAGCAAGAAGGAACTCGACACGCTGCTGAAGGAGGGCGCCGCCAAGGAGGCTGCGCTGGTGCTCAGCGCGGTCGAGGGCTTCGCGCAGTCCCTCGCCTTCGTCATCCGCAGATTCGCGCGCCTGAAGAGCTGGGCCGCGGTCGAGCGCATCGTCGTCGGCGGCGGCTTCCGCGAGAGCCGCGTCGGCGAACTCGTCATTGCGCGCGCCGCCATCATCCTGCGCACCGATGGCCGCGATCTCGATCTCGTGCCCGTCAGTCATCATCCGGACGAGGCCGGGCTCGTCGGCAGCGCCCATCTCGCGCCTAAATGGATCTTCGAGGCCTATGACAGCCTGGTCGCCGTGGATATCGGCGGCTCCAACATCCGCGCGGGGATCGTCGAACTCCGTCAGGCGAAGGCGCCGGATCTGAGCCGGGCGCGCGTCTGGAAGTCGGATCTCTGGCGCCATGCCGATGAGGAGCCGAGCCGCGACGAGGCGATCAAGCGAATGGGAAAGATGCTGCGCGACCAGATCCAGAACGCGGAGAAGGAGGGCCTGAAGGTCGCGCCCTTCATCGGCGTCGGCTGCCCCGGCCTGATCGAGCCGGACGGTGCGATCGAGCGCGGAGCCCAAAATCTCCCTGGCAATTGGGAAAGCAGCCGCTTCAACCTCGTCGACAGCATCCGCCAGCTCGTTCCCGAGATCGGCAGGCACGAGACGGAGGTCGTGATGCACAACGATGCCGTCATCCAGGGCCTGAGCGAGATGCCGGCGATGCAGGATGTCGAGAACTGGGCGGTGCTGACGATCGGGACCGGATTGGGCAATGCGAGCTATCGCAACCGGTCGAGAAGCAGGGCTTCCGATAAGCGCTGAGGCGCCAGAACCGACCGCGGTGCCATCTTCAGGTCGTGTTTTGCGGCGATGAGCTGACCCGGAGCCGCCGACCGGCTCATCAGAGACGCCCGTCCGCGATCCGAGGAGCACCGTTTTGCCGGCCGCCGAATTCCGCTCTCCATCTTGCCTTGCGGGCACGGCTGTGCCGAGGGTCGAGCTTCAGCCGAATCACGTGGGACAGGGTCGCACCACCATGGCAGCACGCGTGGCGCAGACGCCTTTCCAAAGTCTCAGGGGGCTTTTGGCGACGTGCCTGCTCTGGCTCGTGCTGGCGATGGCGGCTGCAACCTCCTCGTTCGCCCAGACGGCGGCGACGCCGGCCGATCCAGCCAGCGCGCGGGCGCGGCTCGATGCCGTTCGCAGCGAACTGGCGCAGATCGAGACGACGCTGGCCTCGCCCGATGCCACCGATGCCGAGCTGCAGAGGCAGCGGATCCGCCTTCAACCTTCGCTCGACCAGCTGCGCGTCATCGTCGACGAGCAGACGCCGCGCGTCGACCAAGCCAAGCTCCGGCTCGACCAGCTCGGCCCAAAACCCGAGGCCAGCGCGCCGGCCGAGAGCGCCGAGATCACGCGTGATCGCGAGGCCCGGGCCAAGGCTTATGCCGATGCCGACGAGACGCTGAAGATCGCCAAAGCGTCGTTGCTTCAAGCCGAGCAGCTTCAGAGCCGCATCGGCGACAAGCGGCGTGAAATCTTCGCCAAGGCGCTTTTCGCTGCCGGGCCTTCGGTCGCCAATCCCGAAGTCTGGAGCAACGCCATCACCACGGCTCCGGAGGATCTGCGGGCGTCTGGATATATCTTCGGCGGCTGGCTGGAAGGGGTGCGCGATGCGTTCTCCGGCTCGCGAGGCGCCGTGGTGGCGCTCGCCCTGATCGGCGCCATCCTGCTTTACGTTGCCCGCGCCCGCTATCTGCCGCGTTTCAAGGCGCGCTACGGCAATACGCAGGACACCGGCAATCTGCACTGCCTCTATGTGGCGCTCGCTCATATTGTCGCCGGCGCGGCGCCGCCGGTGCTGGCGAGCTGGCTGATCTACCAGGCGTTGAGCACCACGGGGCTTCTGCCGCCGCGCATTCAGCCGGTGATCTGGGCGCTGGTCGCCGGGCTCGCCTTCTTCGCCTTCGTTCAGGCTCTGGCCGATGCCGTGTTCGCACCGTCCAGCCCGCAGCGGCGCCTGGTCAGCGTCATGGATCCGACGGCCCGCAGTGTCGTGTGGATCGCCTCGTCGCTCGCGCTGGTGATGGCGGTGGGCAAGGTCTTCGAGGCCTGGCTCCAGGCGATCGCCGCAGGCCTTGCGGTCTCGATCATCGTCAAGGCCTTCTTCGCCATCCTCTTCGCCTTGACACTGATCGCCGGCCTTTTTCAGATACGCGATGACGACGAGGTCGAGCAGGAAGCCTGTCTTGGCCCTTACGTGCCGGTGGACGGGGCGAGCCTCGGCCCGGTTCGGATATTCGGCTGGATCATCGGCTTCCTGATCATTCTGTCGACACTCACCGGCTATGTGATCTTCGCGGCCTTCCTGGCCGAGCAGACGCTCTGGATCGGCATCGTCGCCTGCCTGTTCCTGCTGGCCTTCCAGTTCATCGATCTCGGCCTTCCGCGGCTCCTGACCGGCAAGGGCCGCTTCGCGCTGACGCTGAAGGCCGGCATGGGGTTGCGCAGCACAACGCTCGACAAGGTCGCGGTGATCAGCGTCGGCGCGTTGAAGCTGCTGCTGATCGTCATCACGGTCCTGATGGTGCTCGCGCCGTGGGGGCTGGAATCGACCGATTTCCTGGTCTCGCTGAGCGCGGCTTTCTTCGGCTTCCAGGTCGGCGGCGTCACGATCTCGATCTCGACCATCGTCGTCTTCGCCTTGGTCTTCGGCCTCGGCATCGCGGCGACGCGGGCGATGCAGCGCTGGCTCGACAACCAGTTCCTGCCGACGACCGCCCTCGATCCGGGGCTGCGCAACTCGATCACCACAGCGGCGGGCTATGTCGGCTATATCGGCGCGGTGGCGATCGCGGTTTCGGCTGTGGGCCTCAGCCTCGAACGTCTCACCCTCGTCGCCTCGGCCCTGTCGGTCGGTATCGGTTTCGGCCTGCAGTCGGTGGTGTCAAACTTCGTCTCGGGCCTGATCCTTCTCTGGGAGCGGCCGATCCGCGTCGGCGACCAGGTGGTGGTCGGCGACACCGAAGGCATCGTCAAGCGCATCAATGTCCGCTCGACGGAGATCGCGACCTTCGACCGCTCGACGGTGATCGTGCCGAACTCGAACCTGATCTCCGGCGTGGTGCGCAACCGCGTCCGCAGCGACCGGACGGGCCGCGTGCTGATCGCGCTATCGGTGCCACGCACGCTCGAGGCCGGGCAGGTGCGGGCAATGCTCTCCGAAGTGGCTTCGAACCATGGCGACGTCATGCAGAAGCCGCCACCGGTGGTGCAGTTCAAGAAGCTCGGCACCACGACCATGGATTTTGAGCTGGTCTGCGTCGTGGCCGATGTCGAGATCGTTGGGCGCGTCACCAGCGACATGAACTTCGCCATCCACAAGCGCCTCGCCGATATGGAACCTGCCGCCGGCACGCCGGAACTGGTGGTGCGCGGGCTGGAAGGCGTCGAGTATTCACTCGAAAGCATCGCAGTGGCTGTCGGCCGGGGCGGGGGCGCGCGCAGCAGTACTGGCTGGGAGCCCGCGAAGCCGGTGGCATCGCCCGCTGCAACGCGCCGGTCGCGCAAGCCGGTTGTGGTGGAGGAGGATGAGGAGGAAGAGGCCGGGGCGACGAAGCCCGCGCCTGCTCCAGCGCCCGAGCCCGCCAAGGAAGACAGCAAGGAATGATCGCATGCCCAGCTTTCTGCGCCGCGCCGCCGGTTCGCGCGCGATGACCTGCCCGGCCGCGCTGGCGGGCGCGCTCGCCCTGCTTGGCGTCGCCGGCTGCACCGAGCCTCAGCGGCAGGGGCAGCCGGCCTTCTATCGCGACCTCGGCTCCTCATCCGCCCAGGTCGATGCCGAGCAGGCGCGCGCGATGATCTCGGCCTATCGGCTCAATGCAGGCCTTGGGGCTCTCGCGCTCGATCCCGCGCTGGTCGAGGCGGCGCAGCGCGAAGCGGCAAACATGGCGGCTTCCGACAAGCCGGCGCAGGCCGACGCGGTCAAGGCGCGTCTCGCAAAGGAGGGCCAGCCCGGCGCGGAGGCCAATCTCTCGGCCGGATACCGCCGCCTCGCCGAGGCCTTCTCCGGCTGGCGGGATTCGCCCCAGCACGATCGCGTCATGAAGGATGCGAAGGCCAAGCGCATGGGTATCGCGACGGCCTATGCGCCGGGCTCGAAATATCAGGTCTACTGGGCGCTGGTCGTCGCGCCATAGGTCTGTCCGGTCTGTCGCGCGTGCGAATGGGCGGCGGGCTTCGCGGTGGCGCATCGCCTCGATGTCGCGATCCCCGTCGCGATCAATGCCGGCGTCAGCCTCGCGGGCAACAGCTTCGCGCTTCGGGTTGAGCGGGGAGTTCTGACAGAGTGCCGGAGCGTTCCGAACCCGGAACGGCTTGCGGCGGCTCCCGCCACATCCTGTCAGCGGTGCCGCCGTGGCCCCCTTACCGCCGGGAGCAGACGAAGCTAGCCTGCGGATCATGCCTCCGCGCCCCCGCAAGCCGCTCTCCCTGACGACCGAACAGGCCCGCCGCATCTGGCTGCATGCGCAGCGGCTCGATACGCGCGAGCCGTTTGGCTCCGGTCCAGCTGCAGCGCACGCGGCGATCGAGCATCTCGGCTATGTCCAGATCGACACGATCAACGTGATCGAGCGCTGTCACCACCATATTCTCTATGCCCGCATCCCCGGCTATCGCCGCAGCGATCTCGCGCATCTGCAGTCGGTCGAGAAGAGCGTCTTCGAGTACTGGACGCATGCGCTGGCTTATGTGGCGACCCGCGACATCCGCTATTTTCTGCCGGAGATGAAGGCGCATCGCGAGGAGCCGAAGCGCTGGTCGGCCGTCGGCGCGCGCGAGGAGACGCGCAAGCTCCTGCGCCGCATCCGCCGGGACGGAGCGCTGACGATCCGCGACATCGAGGAGGAGCTGATCGAGAAGGCGCATCTCTGGGCCAGCAAGAAGCCGTCCAAGGGCCTGCTGGAGCGCGCCTTCTACGACGGCGAGCTCGCGATCGCGGCGCGTGCGGGGATGCTCAAGACCTACGAACTCTTCGACCGGCACTTCCAGTGGGAGAAGAAGCCGACGCCGGCGAGCGAGCGACAGATCACGGCCTACAAGCTGGACCGGGCGCTGCGTTCGCAGGGGCTCGTAAGCCTCGGTTCCGTCTGCCATCTCGATGCACCGAGCAAGAAGGTGGTGGCGGAGCTGGTTGCCGCGCGTGTCCGGCGCAAGGAACTGGTGCCCGTCGCGGTGGAAGGCGCCGGCAAGACCCAGCACTGGGCGGCGCCGGCGATGCTGGAGCCAATATCCGAACCGGACGCGACGCTGATCCACATCCTGTCGCCCTTCGATCCCCTCGCCATCCAGCGCAAGCGGGCGAAGCTCTTCTTCGACTATGGCCACGTCTTCGAGGCCTATCTGCCGAAGGAAAAGCGCCTCTACGGCTATTTCGGCCTGCCGGTGCTGGCGGGAGACCGCGTCGTCGCCGTGCTCGACCTCAAGACCGACCGTGCGGCGGGCAAGCTCCTGATGCAGCAATGGACCTGGCTCGACGGCCACGAAACCCCCGAGCTGAAACGCGCCATCGAGGACGAGCTTCAGCGCTTCGAGCGTTTCCAGCTGGGACAGGGCGAGATCGAGCCGGTCGTGGAAGAGACGACCACAAAAATGCCGGCTTGATCGGCGCTGTTGCGGTCCGTCACAACCGGGGCGCGAGCAGGCGGATGGCACCGAATTTCCGGCCCGATGCGCCGGCGCGCCCGGCATCGTCGGCCTGAAGCATGCTGGCGGCGACAGGAACGCGGCGGCTACTGCCCGATCCCGGCCTCCCGGCCGCATCGCTGATTCATGCGGCCCTTCTGGCATGGCTGGCGTCGCTCGGCGTCCAGCAACTTGCCGATTTTCCGGCCGTCACGGAGCAGAGCGTCGAGGTCGAGTTGCAGAGCCCGGAGCAATTCGAGGCCCTGACGCGGCCGCCGCCAGCGCCGCCTCCGATCATCCCGGTTCCCGCCCCCATCGAGCGGCCTCCGGTCGAGCCACCGCCAACGCCCGTTCAGCTTGAAGCCGATGGTCTCGTGCGGCCCCGGCGCCTGCTATCTGCTGATGTCCTGGCCAATGCGCGCAGCCGCGACACGCTGGCCATGCTCCCGCGCCTGGCGCCGGACGAACGTATCGAACAACTCTGCGGGGTGGAGGCGATGGGGCAGATCCATGCCTGGCGCCAGGATTTCGAGCCCGACCGGGTGAGCGCCTATGCGATGGCCGATATCCGGCTCGCCGATCACATCCTGCGGGCGGAGGGAGCGGCCTTCCGCAGCAGGCGGCGCTGGTATGCGCTGCGCTTCGAATGCACGGTTTCGGCCGATCTCAAGCGCGTCACGGCCTTCGCCTTCCATGTCGGCGATCCCATACCGTCAGCGCGCTGGCAGGCGCTCGGCCTGCCGGCCGTCCACTGAGGTCAGGCGCCGAGCAGGTCGATCAGCGGCGGGATCAGCGGCTCGTCGGCCGGCGGTATGGCCAGCTCCCGCAGCTTGCCGGGCCGCATCCATTTCAGCGCTTGCCCTTCGCCGGAGATCGCCGTCCCCTCCCAGCGCCGGCAGATATAGAGCGGCATCAGCAGGTGGAATTCCGGATAGGCGTAGCTGGCGAAGGTCAGCGGTGCCAGGCAATCCTCCTTCACGGTGATACCGAGCTCCTCGGACAGCTCCCGGATCAGCGCGGGCTCCGGCCGCTCGCCGGCCTCTAGCTTGCCGCCCGGGAATTCCCAGAGCCCGGCCAGCGCCTTGCCCTCGGGGCGCTGCGTGACCAGGACGCGGTTGTCGGCATCGATCAGGGCGCAGGCGACGACGAGAAGCAGCTTCACGGGGTGTCTCAGTTGCCGGAGAGGATGACCTGGACGGGCTCGGTTTCCTTGCCCGTCAGCGTGACGCTGTCATAGACCAAGCCGCCCTCTCGCGTGAAGGCGCTCTCATCGCCCCAGATCACCTGGGTGGTGATGAAATAGCTGCCGGGTGCGACATGCTCGAAGACGAAGCGGCCATTCGCCTCGGCCTTGGTCGCACGGGTGTATTCGGCATAGGCGGGATCGACCGTGTCATTGGCCGGATAATTGCGATGCGGGACGTATTTGCCCTGGCCGTAGAGGTTGGCGAAACGCTCCCGGGCGAAGGCGGTGGCCGGGACGAGGTGTACGACCTGGCCGGCGGCATTGACCACGACGCCGCTCGGCTTGGTGCGGAAGGCATGGCCGGTGACGACGCCGGTTCCGTGCTTCTTGATGAAAGCCGCCTCCTCCGTGGAGAAAGCGACCGTTGCCGGCTTGCGCTCGACGCAACCAGCTATGATGACGCCGGCCAGAGCCGCCGCCGCGAACAATCCGATCTTCATGTCTCCCCCAGCCTGCGCGGCGCCGTCGTAACCAGGAAGACGCCAGCGAGGATGATGCAACCGCCAAGGACTTGCCGCAACTCCAAGTCTTCATGCAGGACGAGGATGCCGAGGATTACCGCAACCGTCGGTACGAGATAGCCGGTCATCGCGGCGCGCGTCGGGCCCGCGGCCCGAATCAGACGCATGAAGACCGTGACGGGGATTGCGGTGGCGAAGATGCCGAGCGCCAGCATGGCCGGCAGATGGTCGCGCAGCGGCGCGAAGGCCGTCGGGCCGACGACGGCGAGCGCCAGGATGGTCGCGATCGAGCCGGAGAACATCTGCTGACCCAGCGCCAGCCGGGCGGGGTCGCCGGTCGCGGCGGGCACGGTGCGGACATAGAGGTTGGCGACGGTGTAGCTGAGCGTTGCGCCGATCATCGCGAGCACGCTCAGCGCGGTGCCGCCGCCCTCGAACAGACGCGGGCCGATCAGCAGGGCGACGCCGATCATCCCGAGCAGAATGCCGCCGAGGCGGCGCCGGTTTAACCGTTCCTCGGAAAACACGAGATGAGCGACGAGCGCGGTGACGAGCGGGCCGGCGGCCTGGATCATCGCCGCGGGGCCGCTGGCGAGCTGGACCAGCGCATAGCTGACGAGCACGTTCGGCAACCAGCCATTGGTGGTGCCGAGCATGATCCAGGGCACGATCTCGGCCCGGCGCGGCAGCGGATTGCGCCCGCGTCCGAGGCTCCAGAGCGACAGCACGGCAGCGCCGAGTACGCCGCGGCTCGCGGCGATCGCAAGCGCTGAAACCTCGCCGCTCATCAGTTTGATGAACAGGTAGCTCGACCCCCAGAGCAGGGAGCACATCGCGAGGTTGACGGCGATGAAGCTGCGGCTTGGCTCCTGCGGTGGCGCGGCCTCAGGAGCGATAATCGCCATTGATCTCGACATAGGCCTTCGTCAGATCACAGGTCCAGACCGTGGCCTTGCCGCGCCCGATGCCGAGATCGGCGGTGATGACGACGGTGTCGCCCTTCATATAGTTCGATACCGCCTCTTCGTCATAGGACGGGGCGCGGGCACCGTGCTTCGCCACGAGGATGTCGCCGAAGCCGATGTCGAGCTTGTCGCGATCGGCCGGCTCGCCAGCCTTGCCGACGGCCATGACGACGCGGCCCCAATTGGCGTCCTCGCCGGCGATGGCGGTCTTGACCAGCGGGGAATTGGCGATCGAGAGCGCGACGCGCTTGGCCGAGCGGGCCGAAGTCGCGCCACTGACCCGGATCTCGACGAACTTGCGCGCGCCTTCGCCGTCCTTGCAGACGAGATGGGCGAGTTCGAGCAGGATCGCGTTCAGGGCGCGCTTGAAGCCGGAAAGCCTGACGTCGTTGATTTCCGTTATGGAGGGCACGCCGCGGGCCGCCGCCTTGCCGGTGGCGAACAGCATCAGCGTGTCCGAGGTCGAGGTGTCGCTGTCGACCGTGACCGCGTTGAACGAGCCCTTCACGCCCTTGGAGAGCAGGGCCTGCAGGACGGGCGCGGCGATCGGCGCGTCGGTGAAGACGAAGGAGAGCATCGTCGCCATGTCCGGCGCGATCATGCCGGCGCCCTTGGCGATGCCGGCGATGACGACCTCCTTGCCGTCGATCTTCGCCTTGCGGGTCAGGGCCTTCGGGAAGGTATCGGTGGTCATGATCGCCCTGGCGGCGTCGAGCCAGGGGCCGTCAGCGGCGCGTTTGGCGCATTCGTCGAGAACGCCCTTGAACTTGGTCGCGTCGAGCGGCTCGCCGATCACGCCGGTCGAGGCGATGAAAACCTCCTCCGGCTTGCAAGCCGCAGCCTTGGCGGCGATCTCGGCGGTGAGCCTGACCGCATCGCGACCCTTCAGCCCGGTGAAGGCGTTCGCGTTGCCGGAATTGACGACGACGGCGCGGGCGGAGCCCTGCTTCAGATTCTCGCGGCACCAGTCGACCGGGGCCGACGGGCATTTCGAGCGGGTGAAGACGCCCGCGACCTGCGTGCCCTCGTCGAGCAGCGCGAACCAGACGTCCTGGCGGCCCTTGTAGCGGATGCCGGCCTCGGCGGTGGCGAAGCGCACGCCCGGGATCGGCGGAACCTTGGGCTGGCGCTTCGGCGCGAGCGGGGAAACGGGGACATCCTTGCCGGCCATCGCGACTTCCTCCTGCGGAACACTGCTGGAAGACCGGCGAATCGTTCGTTGGCCGGGCAGTGCGTCTCGTTCGAGAGTCCCTCTGCCGCAGGCCGATGACGAAAACAAGAAGGGCGGCCGCAAGGGCCGCCCACGAAATCGAGGGTTTACGTCATGCTCGGCTCGTCCCGGGCATTTCTTCCCGGAGATTCTCGGGTCTGCGCTTCGCTTCGCCCGAGAATGACGTGGCCGATCAGTTCTTCTTCGGCTCGGCCGGCTTGGCAGCGTCGGGCTTGGCCGCGGGGGCCTCAGCCGGCTTGTCGAGGCGCTCGACCTTGGCCTTCTCGCGCATGGCGATGACGAGGTCCTGCTGGGCCTTGCGCTCGAGATACTGGTCGATCTGCGGCTTCACGGCGGCGAAGTCCGGCAGCGGCTTGGAGCGCTTGTCCTCGAGCTTGATGACGTGCCAGCCGAACTGGCTCTTGATCGGCTCGGAGACCTCGCCCTTCTTCAGCTTGAAGGCGGCCTCGGCGAATTCCGGCACCATGCGGTCCTTGCTGAACCAGCCGAGATCGCCGCCCTCCTTGCCGGAGCCCGGATCCTTCGAGATCTCGCCGGCGATCTTGGCGAAATCCTCGCCCTTCTTAAGGCGCTCGACCACGGCCTTCGCCTGAGCCTCGTCCTCGACGAGGATGTGGCGGGCATGGGCTTCCTCCTCGGGAGCCATCGCCTTGGTGGTCTCGTCGTAGAGCTTCTTGGCAGCGTCGGCGGTGACGGCCTTCTTGCTCTCGCGCGTCAGATATTCGTCGAGCAGCACCTTCTCGCGGTAATAGGCGAGGCGGGCCGTGAAATCGGGCGTATCGGTGATCTTGGCGTCGATGGCCGCCTTGGCGCCGAGCTTGAGGTCGACGAGATAGTTGATGACCTCGTCGCGCTTGCGATCCTCGGGGAGCTGGGCCAGGCGCTCGCCGAGATCCTCGGATGCGAGCTGGATGTCCTTCTCGGTGATGGCGATGCCGTCGACCTTGGCAACGACCTTGTCGGCCTGGGCGAAGGCCGGCGCCGCGAGCAGCGTGAAGCCGAGGACGGCGATGAAACGGGCTGAGTTCATGGGTGACGGCCTTTCGTCGGAAAACCCGAGACGCTTTGGCGGCTGCACTGCCAGTTGAACGCGGCAAAGGCAAGGCGGATCAGGCGATTGCGGGTCCGATCACGCAGCTTTGCACCGTCCGGGAGGCCGAAGCTGCCGCAGTGTCGCACCATCTGCCGCCGCGCATCTTGGAAGAGGCCGGGCAAAACCCCACATCCGGAGCCGAATTCGCTTGCCGTTTCGCTGCCGATTGGACGAAACGCACGCTGGACCCTGCCCGCGCACGCGTCTAAACACGCGGTCGCATTCGAGAATACCGGACCTCCGACCCGGGCGCGAAACCACAGCCGCGCCGGCCGGAGGACCAGCATCACCTGAAAGGCCCAACATGCTTGGCGCGCTCGCAAAGAAACTCTTCGGCTCGTCGAACGACCGCCGCGTCAAGGGCTATCAGCCCCGCGTCGCCGCGATCAACGCTCTCGAGAACGAGATAGCGGCGCTGAGCGACGACGCGCTGAAGGCGCGCACCGAGGAGTTCAAGCAGCAGATCGCCAATGGCGCCAAGCTCGACGACCTCCTGGTGCCGGCCTTCGCCACGGTGCGCGAGGCGGCCAAGCGCGTGCTCGGCCAGCGCCCCTACGACGTCCAGCTCGTCGGCGGCATGGTGCTGCACGAGGGCGCGATCGCCGAGATGAAGACCGGCGAAGGCAAGACGCTGGTCGCGACCCTGCCGAGCTATCTCAATGCGCTCGAAGGCAAGGGCGTCCATGTCGTCACCGTCAACGACTATCTCGCCCGCCGCGACGCCGAATGGATGGCGAAGCTCTACAACTTCCTCGGCCTTAGCGTCGGCATCATCGTCCACGGCATCGACGACGAGGAGCGCCAGAGCGCTTATGCCTGCGACATCACCTACGGCACGAACAACGAATTCGGCTTCGACTATCTGCGCGACAACATGAAGTACGAGGTCGCGCAGATGAGCCAGCGCGGCCACCACTTCGCCATCGTCGACGAGGTCGACTCGATCCTGGTCGACGAAGCCCGCACGCCGCTGATCATCTCCGGCCCGCTCGACGACAAGTCGGATCTGTACGTCTCGATCGACAAGGTGCTGCCGGGGTTGATCGCCAGCGATTACGAGGTCGACGAAAAGCAGCGCACGGTCGCGCTGACCGAGGCTGGCAACGAGCATATCGAGGAGTTGCTGCGCGAGGCCGGCCTGCTGACGGAGGGCGACCTCTACGACGCGCACAACGTCACCCTCGTCCACCACGTCAATCAGGCGCTCAGGGCGCACGCCCTGTTCACCCGCGACAAGGACTACATCGTCCGCAACGACGAGGTCGTCATCATCGACGAGTTCACCGGCCGCATGATGCCGGGCCGGCGCTATTCGGAGGGCCTGCACCAGGCGCTCGAAGCCAAGGAAGGCGTCACCGTCCAGCCCGAGAACGCGACGCTCGCCTCGATCACCTTCCAGAACTATTTCCGACTCTACAAGAAGCTCGCCGGCATGACCGGCACGGCCGCAACCGAGGCCGACGAGTTCTTCCAGATCTACAAGCTCGAGGTCGTCGAGATCCCGACCAACGTGCCCGTCGCGCGCAGGGACGAGGATGACGAGGTCTACCGCACCTTCGAGGAGAAGGTCCGCGGCGTCATCCGCGAGATCAAGGTGGCGCAGGAGAACGGCCAGCCGCTGCTCGTCGGCACCACCTCGATCGAGCGCTCCGAGCTCGTTGCCGAGATGCTGCGGAAGGAGGGCTACAAGCTGCTCGACTTTACCGATCCCACCGCGCTGGAGCCGGTCTACCAGGCCGCCCGCGAGGGCCGGACGGTCAAGGCCTTCGCCGTGCTGAACGCCCGCTTCCACGAGCAGGAGGCCTATATCGTCGCGCAGGCCGGCGTGCCCGGCGCGATCACCATCGCCACCAACATGGCCGGCCGCGGCACCGACATCCAGCTCGGCGGCAATGCCGACATGCGGATTTCCCATGATCTCGCCGGCATCGAGGAGGGCCCGGAGCGCGACGCGAAGGCCGCCGCCATCCGCGCCGAGGTCGCCGATTTCAAGCAGCGCGTGCTGAAGGCCGGCGGCCTCTACATCGTCGGCACCGAGCGCCATGAGAGCCGGCGCATCGACAACCAGCTGCGCGGCCGCGCCGGCCGCCAGGGCGACCCCGGCCGTTCGAAATTCTTCCTGTCGCTGCAGGACGACCTGATGCGCATCTTCGGCTCCGACCGGATGGACGGCATGCTGCAGAAGCTCGGCCTCAAGGAGGACGAGGCCATCGTCCACCCCTGGATCAACAAGGCGGTGGAGAAGGCGCAGGGCAAGGTCGAGGCGCGCAACTTCGACATCCGCAAGAACATCCTGAAATACGACGACGTGATGAACGACCAGCGCAAGGTCGTCTTCGAGCAGCGCCGCGACTTCATGCGCCAGGCGAGCGTGCGCGAGACGATCGACGACATGCGCCATGGCGTCGTCGAGGACGTCGTCGCCCGCCACATCCCCGAGGAAGCCTATCCCGAGCAGTGGGACACCGCCGGCCTCAAGCAGGAGGTGATCCAGTCCTTCAACCTCGATCTCCCCATCGAGGACTGGGCCAAGGAAGAGGGCATCGCCGATAGCGAGATCCGCGAGCGCATCCGCAAGCTCGCCGACGAAGACTATGCCGGCCGCATCGAGCGCAACACCGACGAGGTCATGACCTATGTCGAGAAGCAGGTGCTGCTGCAGTCGCTGGATCATCTCTGGCGTGAGCATCTCGTCACGCTCGACCATCTCCGCCAGGTCATCGGCTGGCGCGGCCTCGCCCAGCGCGACCCGCTACAGGAATACAAGCAGGAGGCGTTCGAGCTGTTCGACGGGCTGATCGGCCAGCTCCGCCAGCAGGTCACCGGGCACCTCTCGCGCGTCGAGGTGCGCTTCGATCAGCCGGAAGAGCAGGCGCCGCTCCAGATGCAGGACGGTTCCGGCTCGGGCTTCGGCGGCGATTATGGCGGGACGGGGCTGCAATTCGCTGCCACGGATGCCGACACCGCCGTGCTCGACCGCAACCCGACCGATCCCGACACCTGGGGCAAGGTCGGTCGCAACGAGCCCTGCCCCTGCGGCTCGGGCAAGAAATTCAAGCACTGCCACGGCCAGTTCGTCTGACGCAGCGCTCTTTGGTTCCCTGCCTCACGCCCGGCCCTGCGCCGGGCGTCATGCGTTCTGGATACCCGCACGCGCAGCGACGGTGACGGGTTGGCGCTCAGAGCGACGAGCCGAGTTCCCGCTGGCCTGCGCCGTGGCCGCGGGCGCCGAGCCAGGCCGGCCGCGCGAAGAGGAAGGATAGCGGCGTGTGTCTGACCAGCCGATGCAGCAGCAGCGGCACGGCGACGGAGACCGCCGTCAGAAGCAGCGCGGCGACACCGAGATCGAGCTGAACGCCGGAGCGCAGCAGCACCATCCGTCCGGCCGCCATCGGCAGGAAGAAGGCGAGGTAGATCGGCAGCGAGTTGCGCCCGCAATAGTCGAGCCAGGGCAGGTGCCCGGCCAGCAGCACCGAGCAGAGCAGGATGCCGACCACTCCGGCGATGCCCAGCAGCAGATGCACCCCCGGCGGCGCCGTCAGGATGTCGTGGCCGAGGAAGGGCGTCGCCAGCGCGCTGAGCGCAAACCAGACGCCCCAAAGCAGGAGGGTTCTGCTGCGATGAGCAGCAGACCGATCGGCGGCGGCGCGAATCCCGGCGGAGAACACTGCCCCCGCGAGGAAGAAGACGAAATAGGCGGTGAACTGGTCGGGCACCATCCAGCCGGTGCTCAGCGGGGCGAGGGCCAGCAGCGCGGCGGCGGCCAGCGCGGCACGGCGCCAGGGCCAAACCGCCTTGGCGACGACGAAGAAGATGGTGAGCAGATAGATGAACCAGAGCACGCCGAAGGGGTCTACGAGGCCGAGCACATAGTTCTGCGCGAAGCCGGTGACGCCGGCTTCGCCCCAGGGCGGAACGCGCATCAGCAGATAGAAATAGGCGAGCGGCACGACCTTGCGATCGAGGAAGGCGCTCCAGCCGAGGCCGACGAGGCGCGGTACGAACAGCCCCGAGAGCAGGAAGAGGCCGGGCATGCGGAACTGTTTCGCCCAGGCGATCAGCGGGTCGATCCAGCTGCCTTCCACGTCGCTGAGTTCGAGTCCGCCAGCCACATGCATCAGCACGACCAGGATGATGCAGATGCCCTTGCCCGTATCGACCCAGCCGATGCGCGCGGCCGGGCGATGAGCTGGTGCAGTCGTTTCAGCCATGATGCCGATTCCTCCGACCGGAGCCTCGCACACTCGGCTTAGCACCGGGTTAGGATCGCCGCCGGACAGGATCGGCCGCCGGTAAGCTTTCAGCAAGGGCGCAAGCGTCACGGTCGAACTCGGGCCCTATCCGCGCCTTGCGTGGCCGGGGCGCGCGGTGCCCGATGCGGATTCAAGAGGCGGTGCGGCGCCAGCGCCGGGGGGCCGCGATGGGTGGCAGCCGGCGTGCGGCCAGCTCCATGCAGTTCAGCGGCCGATCGCGCTCCATGATCTTTGCTCTCCTAACGGGAGGAGCTGTGCTTTGCGCATGTGTCTGTTCAAGAAACTTGACTCTCCTATTCGCATATCCTGTTCTGCCAATCTGGTCGGGCGATATCGACCGCACCGTTACTTGCAAGGTGGCCCCTATGAACCTCTTGCTAAAAGAAATTCGTCATAATCCCATACTCTGGCTTTTAGCCATCGTACCGGTCGTATTTGCCGCGCAGAAGCTCAAGCCTGAAGCTCATACTCTGCTTTTCATCCTGTCCGTCCTGGCAATAGTGCCGCTGGCTGTCCTTCTGAGCCACGCCACTGAATCCGTAGCGGCCAAGACCGGTGATACGGTCGGAGGACTGCTCAACGCCACTCTGGGAAACTTGACTGAGCTTATCATCGCACTGGCCGCGTTGCGTGCCGGGCAATACGCGCTGGTCAAGGCATCCATCGCGGGAGCCATTGTCACCAATACGTTGTTCATGCTGGGGGCGTCGTTTCTACTCGGCGGACTCAAGCACCATGTGCAGGAATACAATCGGGGCAGCGCCCGCCTCCAGGCGTGCTTGCTTTTTCTGGCAACGGTCGCGTTGCTCGTTCCGTCGGCGGTCTCTGGAGCCGATTCCACGGCGGGGTCCGTCTTCACCGCGAAATTGAGCGTGTGTCTATCTGTGTTGCTCATTGCGGCCTACGGATTGGGCCTCTTGTTCTCGCTCAAGACACATCGTGAACTCTTCGGCGGGGCGGAACACGCGGAAGCCGGCGAGGTGCCGTGGCCGATGGGGTTGGCTCTGACCACGCTGGCCGGAGTCACGGTATTGGTCGCGCTGGTGAGCGAGGTCTTCGTCGAGTCGGTTCAACAGGCGGCGTTATCGTTCGGGATGAGCCAGGCATTTGTGGGCTTCGTCATCGTGGCGCTGGTGGGGGGCGCAGCGGAGATGGCCTCGGCGTTTTCCGGCGCGCGCAAAGACCGGTTGGATCTCAGCGTGGGCATCGCGCTGGGGAGCGCGGCTCAGATCGCGCTTTTCGTCGCGCCGGTGCTGGTTCTGCTCAGTTATATCATCGGGCCGGCGCCGATGAGCCTGCAGTTCTGGCCGGGTGTCGTCATCATGATGATCATCGCGACCATGACCGTGTCCCTGGTGACCAACAGCGGACGCTCGGCCTGGTTTGTCGGAGTGCTCTTGCTGTTGGTGTACCTGATCTTCGCGATCACCCTTTACCTGTTGCCGCCTCCGGTCGTGTGATCGCCCCCGCCGGAGCGTTCCGGATACTTCGCCAGGTTCTCGTGGGCGCTTTAGTCAGCGCGTGCAATATCGCCCTCCATGCGTTTTTTTGATCGCTACTGTCATGCAGCGGCGAGAATCACTGTCGCCAACGCAAATTATCGCCACACGCTCCCATTGATAGTCGTTATGATTGCTACCGTATCTTTCTTGATAGCGGCACATATTCCGGAAGTTCTTGTTTGGGCGCTGGCTTACGGAATTGTTGGAGCCCGAAAGCAGAGCTGTGCAATCTCTGCTATGGGTCGGGAATGGACGTTCCCCCTAACATGGGGCACGTCCGCTTTCGGGCAGTGGCCCAACTTCCGCTTCTGGCGCAAATCGTGCTGACTTCAGCCGAACTGTATGATGACCCGATGTCGACGCGTAGTCGGCCTTACTTGCCGTCTCGCGAGCGCTGCGCGCAGTGCCCCGGGGCACGCCCGTGGCACTGACGAGTGCCACTTATTTCGCGGGCGATTGGAAGAAATCGGCAGGCTGCAGGCTTCTAGCTCAGTATGATATATTCAGAGGAAACCTCGAAAATTGTTGCGAGCCGCTCGCCGTAGCGGCTAGCTCACCCGCAACCTCGGCGAGGGCAACGTCTGCGTCGCTATCCATTCCGATCATCTCCTGGGATCACAAAAACCAATGTCTGAAGACAACAACCAGCTTATCGATCTGTCAGCGATGGTCGTTGCGGCCTACGTGGCACATAACAATGTCACCCGCGCCGATCTGCCCGAGCTTATCGCGAAGACTCATGCAGCACTGGCTGGCTTGGGAGCTGAAGCTGCGGCGCCTGCTGCCCAGCCGCTTGCCCCAGCCGTTTCGATCAGGAAGTCGGTTACCCCGGATGCGATCATCTGCCTCGAGGACGGCAAGGCGTTCAAATCGCTCAAACGCCATCTCAGCAGCAAGTACGATATGACGCCTGACCAGTACCGAGCGAAATGGGGCCTGCCTTCCGATTACCCGATGGTGGCACCCAACTATGCCGAAGCGCGCTCCGCCTTGGCCAAGTCGATGGGTCTTGGTCGGAAGGCTGCAACCGCTGTAGGCAAGGGAGCAATTGCCAAGAGCCCACGGCGTGTGAAGGCCAAGGCCTGACCGAGACGCTTGCTCGATAAAGCGACACCGGCCGACACGGCGACCAACGACAAAGAGGCTCCATGAACAGCGACAGAACTCGCAGGCCCACCAGCGCCCGGGACAAGGCCGAGGCACTGTTCAAGCCGGCCGTTCCGAAAGCACCGATGCCTGTCGACACGCGGCCGAGCGTTCCCGGAGCGAAAGAACTCGTTTCGCTCCGGATCGATCGCAGTGTGCTTGACCATTTTCAGAGTGGCGGACCAGGCTGGCAGGATCGCATCAACAACGCGCTGCGGCAGGCCGCGGGCATCGGTGGAGATGAAGCGGTCATGCCCGACGAGGTGAACTCTTCGAACGACGGCTAGTGCGGCAATGGCGAAAGGGGATCCCATTCAGGAGGCCATCGGCGACGGCCGAAGCGGCGACCTCGATCCCGACATGCTCTCTTCGATCTCGCGCCGGGCGAGGCACGCGTCACGCGCCTGCTGACATCGGGACAGAGCGCGGCCGAGATCGCCAGGACATGCGGCGTATCCGTTGAGACCGTCAGGTCGCAAATCCGGCCGATACTTCAGAAATCGGGCATGCCGCCAGGCTGAGCTCGTTGGTTTCCTCGCCGGGATCGATACATTCGAGCGTTGAAAACGACGTGTTAAGACGAGATGGCAACTACCCAAGCGGACGTTGGAACCGCAAGTCTCGCGAATTGACGCTGGAAGAGGCAGGTGTCTGCCTCTTCCGCAATTTGGGATTGTTAGCCGACCTTCGCTTCACAGCCCACCTGACCGGTTTTGGGCAAGAGCCAATGTCCGGTTGTGGCGCTCTGCAAACCGAGGCCGCGGGCACAATGAAATTCTGAACCGGGTCGATAGCCGCCTCGTTCTGCCTGGTGGCTGTGCGTTCGTCGGCAGCCGTCAATTCCGCGATCCCTTCTCGGCTGCAGCCAACCGCACCGTGCTGCGATGAACGTCCTCGGCGCGTCGAAGAATTCGGCGGCGGGCCCGGTGATTTCCTCCACCCCAAGAGTTCATCTGCAAAGCAGAGACAACCGAGCCCGAACGATTCAAGCTCAGTCCGCTCCATTAAATGCCGGGACCAACCGCCCAGGCGCGGAACGGGATATCTCGATGAGCAGGTTCAGGTGAGGTGCAGCACACACCGCGCGCCTCAAGCATGTCCTGTCCAATCGCGGGTAACGAACGGCTCGCAGGCAGAAAATCATCGATTCGTTCAAATGCTAACGACCGTTCACATGGAGCGGCCCCTTCTGCGGCGCCCGGACGAGACACCGGATACGGTTTATCTGATCGATACCGGTACGGTCAGGCCCTTTTTCACAAGTCCCCATGGCCTCGATGCGCTTTTCGCCGATCTGTCTTCAGGCGACTTCGTTGGCGATCTGACCGCGATCGACGGCCAGAGCCTGGACATATATTTCGAGGCGATCACTGAGACGACGGTTTTCGTTCTGCGCCGAAACCAGTTTCTCGAAATCCTGAAAAACTCGCCGGATTTCGCTTGGGATGTGGCCAGGCGCTTGTGCGAGCGGCTTAGGACCTTGAACAGGCTCTATATCGAAAACCGCGTTCTACCGATGAAGGCGAGGCTCTACGCCGAGCTGATTCGTCTGAGTTCGAGCTCGGACGATGGTGAGATTTCCATTTCGCCGCCCCCGACCCACGCTGAACTTGCCCGTAGAATTGCTTCTCAACGTGAGACCGTGACGAAACAGATAAGCGCGCTGGCGAAGGACGGCATCCTGCGCCAATCCGGAAACAAGATGATTATCGAACGCATCGACGAGTTGCGGCACCGCGTCAGCGGTTTTCTGGGTGACCTTCCCTGCGTGAGCCATCGCCCGCAGCGCCATTGCTAGCGAATGCGGGCGCCTGCCGCCTGCGGAACTCAAACGCTGTGCTCCGGGATGCCTTCGGTTCGATAATTCAGGACCGGTGAAAATGGTCACAGACAGATTGCCGATCGAAATGTCAGCATAGATTTGGGTTGAGGCCCTACAATGGGCGTCGACCTCCAAAAGAGACCCATACTTTGGAGAGGACCGGGTCTGTGATCCGGCCTCTCCTTTTTTCTATAAGTTCAGATTTTGCAATTTACGATCGCAAATACTGAAACATTTGTTTTTCAAAATACAATTCTTTACATTGAATAGCCGAATAATCGTCCTGAGTGCAAACTTTTGATTCTTATTGGGTCGAATTCAACTAGTGTTGCCAGATTCAACGAGCCGTCCTGAGGGTCTATGTCTGAAAACGTCTCGACCAAGAGAGAATTTCGAGTTTCGACGAGAGCATTCGCGAGTGCCCTCCGGGCAATCCTTGTGGCGTCTGCGTATCTCGCGGGGGTGTCGGGCGCGCAAGCTCAGCTCGTCGCCGTGGTTGGAACAGGCACGGCGAAATGTTCGCAGTTCAATGATTCCATCGTGGTTCGAGTAGAGGAAGAGCGCGAGTATTTCGCCTGGGCTCAGGGCTATATGAGCGGTGTTCTGATTGGCGCGCCACCGAACGTCGATGATAATCTTCTTCTTATTCCTGAGGGGTTTCCGATCGCGGCGCAGATGAACTTCATGCGCTCGTTCTGCAAAAATCGCCCTTCTTCGAGTTACAGCGACGGGGTGGAGGCGCTCTACCGGGCGTTGGGGGGAAAAGCTCTGAGGTGAAAGCGGCGAGAGCTTGTCCCCGATCGGCCTAATCGAACCTCGGTATCCCGAGTGACTTCGTTCCTGCGCTGGGCAGCCGAGAACGTCAGGCTCTCGCCCGGGGAGGTCACCGTAGGGCAAACTGCCGATCGCGCGTAAAGCCCCACAAACGTCTTGTGAAATCTCACAAGACGTTTCAGACTTCGCAGCATGCTGGATACCGCCTCTCCATTTGCGTCTGCCCCGACCGCAGAACCCCGGCTCGACGTCGCCACGCGGCGGCTGCGTCGAGCCATCGTCACCTGTGAGATCGCTCCGGGCGACTTTGTCCATGAGGCGGCGCTCGCCGATCGCTTCGGGCTGGGCCGCGCGAGCGTTCGTGTCGCACTGACCGAACTCGCAGCGGCTCGCTTCGTCAGCAGGCATGCGCGCCAGGGGTGGCGGATCGCGCCGATCGACGGAGCGCTGATCGCCGCAGTGCTGGATGGACGCCGCAGGCTCGAGCCTTCGCTGGCTGTGCACAAGCTGGCAGAACCCGCGCTCTCGACGGCGACGACCCTCCTGGGGACGATCCAATCCGTCTCCGGGCGGACCGAGCCTGCAGCGATTGCGACCGCCCGCGCCTCAGAGCGCCAGCTGCGCGATCTGCTCGCTGCCGCAGCAGGCGCCTTCGCCCGAGACTGGCTCGGTGGGATTTGGGATCATGCAGACCGGATCGTGCGGATGCTCGATCTCCGCGGTCATGCCATCCCGCCGGCCGACCTCGGTGAACTGGTCGCGGCGCTCAGGGCGGGTGATGCCAATCTTGCTGCACAGGCGATCGAGCGAGACCATAGGCTTTTCGCTGACGCGATTGCCCACGGCTTTCTTGCGATGTCGGCGCAGCCGCCTCGGCCGCAAGCGCGTTCTGCCCGCCGACGCGGCGCGCGCCATCAGCCGCTCGTCGCAGCCGATCAGCCGATCCCTTCACCGAAGGAGAAGCAGTCATGACCGTTGCCTGGCGGACCTATCCTCTCGCGGCAGCCTGTGCCGCGATACTTGCCCTGGGAAGCGTTGCTCCGGCGCAAGCCTCGAAGGAGCGCTTCGTGGTCGACCTCGTGAACGAGCCGTCCTCGCTCGATCCGCAGGTCCAGTGGAACCCCGACAGCTACTACGTCTACCGCAACATCTTCGACAATCTCGTCACCCGCGACGACAAGGGCGAGATCGTCCCGCAGGTCGCGACCTCCTGGAAATATCTGTCGGACACCGAGATCGAGTTCGAGCTCCGCCCCGATATCGCTTTTCACGACGGCTCGAAGCTGACGGCCGACGACGTCGTCTACAGCGTCAAGCGCATCACCGATCCCAAATTCGGCAGTCCCCAGCTCGGGCAGTTCGACAAGATCATCAATGCGGCGGCACTCTCGCCGACCAAGGTCAAGTTGACCACGGACGGCGCCTATCCGGCGCTGCTCGCCCAGCTCGTGAAACTCTCGATCGTTCCCAAGGCGATCGTCGAGGCCGTCGGCAAGGATGCCTTCAACCTGAAGCCGGTCGGCAGCGGGCCCTATAAGTTGGAGAGCTGGCAGCGCGGCGTTGCCGTGACGCTTGTCCGCAACGATGCCTATTGGGGCGCGAAGGGCCCGTTCCCGACCGTGGTCTTCCGCGCCGTGCCCGATGGAGCGACACGACTTGCCAACCTCCAGTCCGGCACCAGCGATTTCGGCGTCACCCTCGACGCCGACCAGGCCGGCCAGCTCAAATCCGCTGCCAAGGCGCAGGCGCTGATCGGTCTGACCGAGCGCGTCGCCTATCTCAGGCTCAACGCGTCGAAGCCGCCCTTCGACAACGTCAAGCTGCGCCTGGCCGCGGCTTATGCGATCGACAAGGAGGGGCTCGTCGACGGCCTGCTCGGCGGCTACGACAAGCCTGTCTCGCAATTGGGCACACCGGCAAGCTTCGGTTGGATCGAGGGTCTGACGGGCCCGACCTATGACCTCGCCAAGGCCAAGGCGCTGGTGGCGGAAGCCGGCCCCGCCGCCAAGGCAGAGATCGAGCTTGCGACCGCGCCGGTCTTCGACCAGCGCATCGTGCAGGCGATCCAGCAGCAACTCGGCGATGCCGGCTTCACCGTGAAGATCGCGATGTCGGACATGGCGAGCTATCTCAAGCGCTCGCAGGCCGGCCCCGAAGGCACGTCGACGCTGAGCTTCGGGCGCTGGTCCTGCGCCTGCCAGGATGCCGACGGCACGCTCTTCCCGCTGATCCACAAGAGCAGCGGCTGGTCGGCTTATCGCAACCCGAAGGCCGATGCGCTGCTCGAGGAAGCCCGCCAGACCCTCGACAAGGAGAAGCGACTCTCCGCCTACAAGCAGGTCCAGGAGATCATCGCGGCCGACGCGCCCTTCGTGCCGCTCTATCAGGCCGCCGTCATCTATGGCGCAACCAAGAGCCTGAAATGGCAACCGACCCCAAATGAGAGCCTGTTCCTGAACCGCATGAGCTGGAGCGACTGACGACAGAGAGCGGCAGCCGAGCATGCCGCAGCTGTCAACGCCGGAAGGAGACCGGCGCCGCGAACATGAAACAGGGGACGGTGTCATGAAGAGAACACGCATAATTCTCGCTGGCGCGCTGCTCGCCACCTGCCTGGTTCTTCCGGGCGGCGCGGCCTTTGCCGCCAAGGAGCGCCTGACGATCGATCTCGTGGGCGAGCCTAATTCGCTCGATCCGCATGTCCAATGGAACCCGGACAGCTACTACGTCTACCGCAACATCTTCGACAATCTCGTCACCCGCGACGACAAGGGCCTGATCGCGCCACAGGTCGCGACCGCGTGGAAGCAGCTCTCCGACACGCAGATTCAGTTCCAGCTGCGCGACGACATCGTCTTTCACGACGGCTCGAAGCTGACCGCCGAAGATGTCGTCTTCAGCGTCAAGCGCATCACCGATCCCAAATTCGCCAGCCCGCAGCTGGGCCAGTTCGACAAGATCACCGACGCCGTCGCCAACGACGCCAAGACAGTGACGCTCACAACCAACGGCGCCTATCCGGCCCTGCTGGCGCAACTGGCCAAGCTTTCGATCGTACCCAAGAAGGTCGTCGAAACAGTAGGCAAGGATGCCTTCAATCTCGCACCCGTCGGCAGCGGCCCTTACAAATTCGGTGCATGGCAGCGCGGCGTCGCGGTGACGCTTGCGCGCAACGACGCCTATTGGGGCACCAAGGCGCCGTTCCCGAGCGTGGTCTTCCGCGCCATTCCCGATGCCGCGACCCGGGTCGCCAATCTGATGGCGGGGACATCGGATCTCGCTGCCAATCTCGATGGCGATCTCGCGGCCCAGCTCAAGACCTCGCAGCGCGCGATGCCCGTGCCGGTGCTGACCGAGCGCGTCGCCTATCTCGCGATGAACGTCCAGAAGGAACCGCTGAACGATCCGCGCGTGCGCCGCGCCATCGCCCAGGCGATCGACAAGCAGGCGATCACCGATGGCGTGCTCGGCGGCACCGAGAAGCCGCTGGCGCAGATGCTTTCGCCGGCCCATGAGGGATTCGTCGAGGGCATCAAGGATCTGCCGTTCGATGTCGCCAAGGCCAAGGCGGAGCTTGCTGCGGTCGGCCCGAAAGCCAGGCAGGAGATCGCGCTGGTGACCGCGCCGGTCTACGACCAGCGCGTCGTGCAGGCCTTGCAGCAGATGCTCGTCGATGCCGGTCTCAACGTGAAGATCGAGATGACCGACATGGGCTCCTGGCTGAAGCGCATGCAGAGCGGGCCCGATTCCATTCCGGTTCTCGCCTTCAGCCGCTGGTCCTGCGGCTGCCAGGATGCCGACGGCGTGCTCTTCCCGATCCTGCACAGCGCCAGCGGCTGGGCCAATGCCAAGGACAAGACGATCGAGGACGCGCTCGAGGCCGGCCGCCAGACGCTCGACCCGGCCAGGCGGCTGGCCGCGTACAAGATCGTGCATGAGCGCATCGCCAGCGAGAATTACGTGATCCCGCTCTATCAGGCGGCGCAGATGTACGGCACCGCCAAGAACCTCGTCTGGACGCCGACGCCCAATGAAAGCATCTTCGTCAATCGCATGAGCTGGAAGGACTGAGCCTAGGTGCCTGGCTTCCTCCTGCAGCGCGCCGGACAGGCGCTCGTCACGATCCTGGGCGTGGCGACGTTGATCTTCTTCATCCAGCGGCTGACGGGGGATCCGACCTATCTCCTGGTGCCGGAGACGGCGACCAAGGCCGATATCGACGCCCTCCGCCACTCGCTGGGCTTCGATCGGCCGCTCTTCGTCCAGTATCTCGGCTTCCTCGCCGATCTCGCCCGTTTCGATCTCGGCCAGTCGGTGGTGCAGCGTGTGCCGGTGATCGACATCATCGCCTCGCGCCTGCCCTATACGCTGATGCTGGCGGGCGGAGCGCTGACGGTCGCCTGCGGCATCGGAATACCCGTCGGGATCCTGCTCGCGCTGTTCCGGGACAGCGCCGCCGCGAAGGTCGCCGCGGGCCTCGTGCTCGCCGCACAGAGCATGCCGACCTTCTGGAGCGGCATCCTCCTCATCCTGCTCTTCGCCGTCACCCTGGGCTGGCTGCCGCCCTCCTCGACGGGCGGCTTTTCCCATCTCGTCATGCCTTCCGTCGCGCTCGGGCTGCTTTCGATGGCGACATTCGCGCGGATCACGCGGGCGGCGTTGATGGAGGAACTGACCCGCGACTATGTCCGCACCGCGCGCGCCCGCGGCGTCGGGCCTACGCGCCTGCTTCTGCGCCATGTCGCGCGCAACGCTGCAATCCCGATCATCACCGTGGCCGCGCTCGAGATTTCGAACCTGCTTGCCGGCGCCGTCATCGTCGAGACGGTTTTTGCCTGGCCCGGTCTCGGCCAGGTCACGGTGCAGGCCATCCTCGCCCGCGACTTCCTGGTGGTGCAGGGCGTCGTCATGCTGGGAGCCCTCGTCACGGTTGGGCTCAACCTGCTTTCGGACTTTCTCTACAGCATCGTCGACCCGCGCATCGCCCTTGGGGCCGGGCGATGAGCGACCCGGCTCTGCCGCAGCCTCGCCGCCGTTTCCCGCTGAAACGCTGGTGGCCGATCGCCGTCCTCGCGCTGTTCGTCATGGCCGCGCTCTGCGCGCCTCTGCTCGCACCCTATGATCCCAATGTTCAGAACCTGGTCGGGCGGCTGAAGCCTCCGGGGACCGTCTCGCGCAGTTTCCATTACTGGCTTGGGTCGGACGAACTCGGCCGCGATCTCCTCAGCCGGATCATCTATGGCACGCGCGTTTCGCTGCTCGTCGCGGTGCTGTCGGTCTTGCTTTCAGGGGTCGTCGGAACTGCGCTCGGGCTTGTCGCCGGCTATCGGCGCGGCTGGGTCGAAACGGCGGTCATGCGCATCGCCGACGTCTTCCTGTCCATCCCGGCAGTGCTTCTCGCCATCATCACGGTCGCGGTTCTCGGCCCCGGCCTTGTCAACGTCGTCCTGGTGCTCGCCCTCACGCGCTGGCCGCGCTATGCCCGCGTGGCGCATGCGCAGACACTGGCCACGGCCGGCATGGCTTATGTCGAGAATGCGGTGCTGGCGGGTGCCGGCACGCCGCGTATTCTCTTCCGGCACATTCTGCCCAACATCGCGGGCACGCTGATCGTCGTGGCGACCTTGGAATTCGGCCTGATGGTCCTGTTCGAGGCGGGCCTTTCCTTCCTCGGCCTCGGCGTGCAGCCCCCGACCGCGAGCTGGGGTTCGATGCTTTCCACTGGCCGCAACTACGTCGCAACCGCCTGGTGGGCCGCCACTCTGCCCGGGCTTTGTCTGTTCGTGCTGGTGCTGACCGTCAACCTGACCGGTGACGCCGTGCGCGACCGTCTAGATCCCCATTTTCGCTGAGGACCGGACCATGTTCGAGGACATCAAGGGCAAGCGCGCGCTCGTCACCGGGGCCTGCGGCGTGATCGGCCAATGGATTGCGGAGACGCTTCACCAAGCCGGTGCGACCCTGGCGTTGACTGACGCCAAGGGTGATGAACTCTCGGCTTTCGCCGAGACGCTGGGGCTGAGCGGCGAGAGTTTCTGCAAGGCGGCCGATCTCACCGACGAAGCTTCGATCAAGGAGCTGACGGCAGAGATCGGAACGCGCTGGGGCGCCGCCGACATCCTCGTCAACAACGCCGGAATCTACCCCAGTGCCTTCCTGCTGGATACGTCGACCGAAGAGTTCGACCGCATCTTTTCGATCAACCTGCGCGCGCCCTTCATCCTGAGCCGCGAGCTGGCGACGCAGATGGTGCGCAAGGGCGTCAAGGGATCGATCATCAACATTTCGTCCGGCGCCTCGCGCAAGATGCGGCGGACGGCCACCGTCTATTCCACCTCGAAGACAGCGCTCGACCGTCTGACCAAGGGTTTTGCCGTCGAGCTCGCCGAATACGGCATCCGCTCGAACGCGCTCGAGCCTGGTTTTGCCGCCGGAAGCACGGTCAGCAATCTCTCCGAGGCGCATATCCGCAATACCATCGCGCAGATCCCGCTCGGCCGCCCGTCCTCGCGCGAGGATGTCGGCAACGCCCTGCTGTATCTCGCCAGCGACGCGTCGTCCTATGTCACCGGCGCGACGCTGACGGTCGATGGCGGTGGCTCGGCCGGTACGCTCGCAGTCCATCAGGACAAGAAGAGCGCGCTGTGATGAACCCGACCACCTTGTCACCGGCAGCCTTCCCGAACGCCGGTTATGAATGGCCGCAGGGCAAGAGCAGTGCCTTCTGCTTCACCGTCGATGTCGACGCCGAGAGCCCCTATCAATGGAGCCTGCCGACGGATGCCCCGCAGACGCTCGGCCAGATCGAGCAGCGCCTGTTCGGCCCCCGCATCGGCATCTGGCGCATCCTCGACCTGCTCGACCGCTACGGCATCAAGGCGACGATGTTCGTGCCGGGGCTGGTCGCGAAGAACCATCCCGAATTGCTGCCGGCATTCGTCGCGCGCGGGCACGAGATCGGCCTGCACGGCTATTTCCACGAGCTCGCGACCGAGGCCGGTCCAGAGGAATTCGCCCGCGCGCTCGATGAATCCTTGGCGTTGTTCAAGAGCCAGGCTGGTATCGTCCCGACCGGCTTTCGTTCGCCAGCCTGGGAGATGACGCCCTTCATGCTGGCTGAGATCAAGCGTCGCGGCCTCTACGATTCCTCGCTTATGGGTTTCGACCACCCCTACACCATCGACGGCGTCACGCAGGTGCCGGTGCTTTGGGCCGTCGATGACGCCATCTATTTCCGCTTCACCGGCAGCCCCACGGACAAGGCACCGCCCTCGCCGCAGGGCGGCATCCTCGAAGCCTGGCTCGACGAGTGGCATGTGCTGCATCGCGAGGGCCGTATGATGATGCTGACGATCCATGACTGGATCTCGGGCCGCGCGGGCCGCGTCTGCATGCTGGAAAAGCTGCTCGATGTGATCACCACCTCGCCGGGCACCTGGATCGCGACGGTCGGTGAACTCGCCGCGCATCATGCCGCCAGCGCCAATGCCGAGCGCTTCAGTGTGCCGATGCATCTGCCCGAGGCTAGCGCGCCCCATCGCTTCAAGGCGCCGCGCTGATGCAGACCTTCGCCATCCAGCGGCCCGCCGTGCATTCGGCTCACGGCCTTGTCGCGGCCCAGAACCGTCACGCGGCGCAAGCCGGCGCCGATGTACTGTCGCGCGGCGGCAATGCGATGGATGCGGCCGTCGTCGCCGCGCTGGTGCTCAGCACCGTCGAACCCTGGCTCTCGGGCGTCGGTGGCGGCGGCTTTCTGGTCCATGCCGATGGCGCGACGGGAGCGACCGAGACGCTCGACTTCAATGTACGCTCGGCCGCCGGGCTCGACCCGGCCGATTATCCGCTTGCCGATGCCCAGGCAGGGAACTGGTTCAGCTGGCCCTCGGTCGTCGGAGACCGCAACGTCTCCGGCTATAGCTCGATCTGCGTACCCGGCGCGATCGCCGGGCTTGCCGCCGCGCTGGAGCGTCATGGCTCGATCTCCTGGGAGGAAGCGCTCCAGCCTGCGATCGAGCATGCCGAGCGCGGTCTGGAAATCGACTGGTATGCCGCGCTTTGCATCGCGATCGAGGCGCCGGGCCTTGCGCGCGACCCCACGCTCTCGGCTATCCTGCTCGACCAGGGCCACGGCCCGAAGGCCGGCGCCGACACAAGGCGCTTCAAGCCGATGACGCTGAAGGCCAAGTTGTTGCGCCGGCTCGCCAAGGCGGGAGCGCGCGACTTCTATGAAGGCGAGAGCGCCGCGTTGATCGCAGGCGATCTCGAAGCTGGCGGTTCGCCGCTGCGCGCCGGCGACCTTGCCACCTATGAGGTGGTCTGGGCTCCGGCGCTGACCGGGCGCTATCGCGACTTCGACATCGCGGCGGTGCCTGGCTTGAGTGGCGGGCCGACCTTCTTCGACGCAGCGGAACGACTTGCCAGCGGCCCACTATCCCGCGAAACGTCACCGGCCCGGACGGCCCTTCTCTATGCTACAGCCATCCGCCAGGCCTATGAAAAGCGCCTGACCACGCTCGGCCACGCCGCGACGCCGCAGGCCGGATGCACCTCGCATGTCAGCGTGGTCGACCGCACGGGCACGATGGTTTCTCTGACCAACACGCTGCTCTCGCGCTTCGGCGCCAAGGTCGCCCTGCCTCGGGCCGGCATCATCATGAACAACGGCATGATGTGGTTCGACCCGCGCCCGGGCCAGCCCAACGCCATCGCGGCCGGCAAGAAGCCGCTCGCCAATATGTGTCCGCTCATTTTGAGCCGGGCGGGCCGCCCCGTGCTTTCGATAGGCGCGGCCGGCGGCCGCACCATTTTCCCGACGATCCTGCAGTTGATCTCCGGCATGGTCGATTTCGGCCTGTCGCTGGAGGAGGTCTTTCACCGCCCGCGCCTCGACGCCTCGACGCCACGCATCAAGATCGACGCCCGTGCCGAGGCCGACGTGGCGGCGACCGTCGCCGGCGCCTTCCCCGTCGAGGTCGTCGAGGACACGTTGTATCCCGTGAATTTCTCGATCCCCTCGGCCGTGATGGCCGCCGAAGGCGGCTTCACAGGCATGGCGCATCCGACCAGTCCCTGGGCAGGCGTAGCAGCGGCCTCGGCATAAACGAGGCCGTCCTCACCGTGCCGGTGCAGGCATCCACCAAGGGTCAACGCCAGCAGCGCAGCTGCGAGACAAGAGGACCGCCTACAGGTCGCTAACCGAAGTCAGGCGGAATCTCGGCACTGCGTCCGGGCGACTGGCCATCGTCGGCTCATGGCGCGATGCCGACTCGCGCATTTGACTTCATCTCGCCTGCGACGATCGCGCCGAGCGCCGGCACGAAACCGTCATCCTCGGCGATCGCCTCTCCCTGGGCGAAGACCGTGAGGATGAATTCCTGCCCGTCCGGCAGAATGGCGCGCAGGGCATCATGGCGGCGGAAATCGGCGCGCTCGTCGCCGAGCCAGCGCGTGCGCCCGGCCTTCGACCAAATCTGCGTGCCTTCGGGCATGCCGCCGGCGAGATAACCTTGAACCTGATAGGCGCCGCGGCTGACGAACGAACTCGCGAGGTCGCGTGCGAGCAGGCCGCGGACCTTGTTCCGCCCGGCCTCGCTCAGCACCGAGCCATGGAAGATCTCGTGCATCAGCCGGGCCATGGCAATCGGCGTCAGCGCATTGTGGCCGCCTGGAGAGCGGTCGAGGCCGATCTTCTCGCGGCCATAGCGGAGATCGTCCATCAGCTTCTGGTTGAGGTTGATGTCTTTCAGCTCGGGCCAGCCGAGCTGGGCGAAGAAGCGATTGACCGCTTCGCGACGCTCGCACCACGCGGCAATGTCCTGTTCGTCGAGCAGGGTGTCACCCGTCGTCTGCGTGAACAGGTCGATGATGTAATTCGTTGCCGAATTGGACGACCACAGGATCATGTCGCGCATGGCGCGGTCGAGTTCCTCGTGGGCGCTGAGTTGTCCCGATTCCAGTGCGGCCTGCGCGGCGACGACGAAGAAGACTTTCACGAGCGAGCAGGGATAGCTGCGCCATTCAGGGCGCAAGGCGGCGCCTTTCGGCCGCTCACCATCCCGACCCGGCCGCAGCAGGACGTAGCCGAACTGCTCGCTTGGGACGCCCCGCGCTCCGAAGGCGGTCTCGGCCTTGTCGGTGATCAGCGATCCAATGCGCTGCAATTCCGGATCGTCGTCGAAGAAGCTCATGGACCACCTGTGAAAGGCCGATGGAGACAAGGAGGGTTCAGCCCTTGGGCCGCAGCGCGGTGTCGAGGCCCTCGCCGATCAACGCGAAGGTAACGCCGGTGTAGATGATGGCGAGCCCGGGGAAGGTTGCGATCCACCAGGCGTCGAACAGGAACTGCCGGCCATCCGAGATCATCAGCCCCCATTCCGGCGTCGGCGGCTGGATGCCGAGGCCGAGGAAACTGAGCGAGGTAACCGCGAGGATGGTGAGCACCACATCCGCCATCGCATAGACGATGGCAGGGTTGACCGCATTAGGGAGGATATGGGCGGTGACGATCCGCGGGGTCGAGCAGCCGAGGCTGCGCGCCGCCTGCACGAATTCGAGATTGCGCAGCACCAGAACTTCGCCCCGCACGATGCGGGCGAAGGAAATCCAGTTCACCAGGAGGAAGGCGAGATAGAGATTGGCCTCGCCCGGGCCGAGCACGCCGACGATGGCGATGACGAGGACATAGAACGGGAAGGCCCAGAAGATATCGGTGATGCGCATGATGAAGGTGTCGACGCGTCCGCCGATGAAGCCCGAGATCGCGCCGATCACGACGCCGAGAATGGCCGGCGCAATGACGCAGATCAGCGCCACTTTGAGATCGACATAGCCGCCGGCCAGCACGCGCGAGGCAACGTCGCGGCCGAGGTCGTCGGTGCCGAACCAGTTGGCGAGGGAGGGCTGCTGCAGCGTGTTGCCGTAGTCGATCTCGAAGGGATCATGCGGCGTCCAGATCTGGCCGAGCGCGACGCAGGCGCCGAGCAACGCGAGCATGGCGAGCCCGACCGACAGGCTCGGATTGGAGCGGAGGCGATTCATCGGCTCACTCCAACCTGATGCGCGGATCGGCGAGCGCATAGGCGAGATCGGTCGCCAGATTGATCAGCACCACGAGGACGGCGAAGACGATGGTGAGCCCCTGGATCAGCGGATAATCGCGGGCGAAGATCGACTCGACGAACAGCGAGCCGAGGCCCGGCAGCGCGAAGACGGTCTCGATCACCACAGTGCCGCCGATCACCCAGCTCGTATGGGCGCCGAGCACGGAGATCGAGCTGATCAGCGCATTGGGCAGCACATGGACGCCCATCAGCCGGCCCGTGCCCGCGCCCTTGGCGCGCGCGGTGGTGACGTAGTCGGAGCCGAGCACGCCGAGGATGGCGCTGCGCAGGCTGCGGATTGTCAGGGAGGCCGTGGCAAGCGCGATAACGAGAGCTGGCAAAGTCGTGTGATGCAGACGAGAGAGCAGGTCGTCGCCATAGCCCGAGGTCGGGAACAAGGGCAGCCAGATCGCGAACAGGATGACGAAGATCAGCCCGAGCCAGAAGGAGGGCATCGCGATCACGATGGTGAAGGCGAGCTTGATCGCCAGATCGACGGGTCCGCCACGCCGCATCGCCGACCAGAGGGCCAGCGGCACGGTCATCAGCACGGCAAGCGTCGTCGAGTAGGCGACGAGCCACAGCGTTGCCGGCAGCCGCTCGAGCACGAGTTGCATCACAGGCCGGGCATGCACGACCGAGCGGCCGAGACTGCCCGAGCCGATATCGGCAAGGAAGAGCAGGTATTGCCGCCATAGCGGCAGGTCGAGGCCGAGCCGCTGCTTCATCAGCGCGATCTCCTCGGCGCCGCCGCGCGCGCCGAGAAGCAGCGTCGCGGGGTCGCCGGGAAGGGCGCGCAGCAGCAGGAAGCAGGCCAGCGTGATGCCGAAGAGAACCGGCACCAGCTGGACGAGGCGCTTGACGATATAGATGAGCATGGCGGGCAGGAAGACGGGCGCGCAGATGCCCTTCCCTTACTTCAGCTTGACGTCCTCGAGGCGGAAGTTCGAGGTCGGCAGAACCTCGAAGCCCTCGACATTGCTGCGATAGGCATAGGAGGTGCCGGGATAGAACAGGAAGACCGAGGGCGCGCCGTCATGGGCGAGCTTGATGATCTCCTGGAACATCTTGCCGCGCTCCGGCCCATCCCCCGTCACGCGCTCCTTGTCGTAGAGCTCGTTGACGCGCTCGCTCTTCCATTCGGTGTGATAGGCGTTCGCGCGCTCGGGATTGACGAGCAGGAAGCCGACGAGCTGGTCAGGGTCGATCGTGTCGCTGGTCGCATAGGCGACGGCCATCTCGTAGTCGCCCGCCTTGGTCGTGGTCCAGTGCGTGCCGCCCTCGACGAGGCGGATATCGGCGGTGATACCGATCTGCTTCAACGCAGCCTGCAGGGCCTGGCCGAGCTGGCGGTGCAGCGGACGGCTGGAATCGACCAGCAGCGAGGTCTTGAAGCCGTCCTTGTAGCCGGCTTCGGCCAGCAGCGCCTTGGCCTTGGCGAGGTCGTGCGGGTAGGGCTTCAGGCCGGCATCGGCATAGGCCATCGGCGGCATCGGCGAATTCGAGACCTTGCCGGTTCCGTAGAGCAGCGCCTTGACCAAGCCGTCCTTGTCGATCGCGTAGTTCAGCGCCTGCCGCACGCGAAGATCGTCGAACGGCTTCTTCCTGGTGTTCATCAGCATGAAATCGGTGCGGAAGACATTCGCGACCGCCGTCTTGATCTTGCCGTCGCGCCCGAGCGCCTGGAGCTGGTTGAGCGGAATGTCGATGGCGGCGTCGACCTCGCCGGCCTGCAGCTTCAGGACGCGGCTGTTGCCTTCCGGGATGACCATCAGCTCGGCACCGTCGAGGTCGGGCTTGCCGGCCTGCCAGTAATTCGCATTCTTCTTCAGCGACAGGCCCTGGCCCTTGTTCCAGGCTGCCACGGAAAAGGGGCCGCTGCCGATCGGCTTCTCGAAGAACTTGTCGCCGGCCGCCTCGAACGCCTTCTGCGGCAGGATCGCGGAAGAGAACAGCGCGAGGTTGTTGAGGAGCGGCGTGAACACCTTCTTGAGCTTCAGCACGACGGTGCGATCGTCCGGCGTCTCGATCACGTCGATGCCGGAGAAGAAGCGCTTCCAGCTCGATGCGTCGCTTCCGGCGCGCTTCAACGAAAAGGCGACGTCGCCGGCCGTTACCGGTGTGCCGTCCGAGAATTTCGCCTGGCGCAGCTTGAAGCTGTAGGTCATTCCGTCGTCGCTGACCTTCCAGCTCTCGGCCAGACCGGGTTCGAGCTTCGTCGCGTCCTTGCTGGGTCGCAGCAGCGTGTCGAAGATCAGGAGCTGTGCGTAGATCGAGGCGTTGTCACTGGTTGCGATGGGATCGAGCGAAACCAGATCCTGCGTCTGCGCCAGCCGCAACGTGCCCTTGGCGAGAACGATGGAGGGCGCGGCCATGAGAGCCGGGGCGCTGAGCGCCAGCGCGAGCGCGCCAGCCGAAATCATCGAACGAAGCTTGGTCATACCGATCCCCTGATTCCTTGGCCGCTCTGCGTCGGCGGTTTGCATCCTTCCATGAGCCATCCTATTCCTGCCAATGAAACATTCGGCAGGTTTACCAACCAAGCGGAATAGAGATGAAACTCGGCTCGCTGCTCGCGATCGATGCGTTCGTGCGGCTCGGCGGAACTGGCGAGGCGGCGCAGGGCCTCGGCATCAGCCAGTCGGCGGTGATCAAATCGCTCAAGCAGGCCGAGCAGGAGCTGGAGCTCAGCCTCGCCACGACTATCCAGGGCCGGCTCGTGCCGACGCCGGAGGCGCAGCTCCTGGTGAGGCATGCGAAATCCCTGTTCGGCGTGCTCAAGCGCGCGCGGCACGAGGCGGACATGATCCGGGTCGGCATGGCCGATCGCTTGCGGGTGGCGACGGTGCCGGGCCTTGCGCACAGCATCTTGCCGCCGGCGATCAAGCAGACCCGACGCAGCCTCGACGAGGCCGCGGCCGTCGAGATCATGTTCGATCACGTCCGCGAGCATCTCGATGCGGGCGAAGCCGATCTCGGCATCTCCTATGGACCGATGTCGCGCGAGACGATCGCGGATGTGGCGCTGCGGCGCAGTCCCCTGGTCTGTGTCCTGTCGCCCGAACATCCGCTTATTGCATGCGCAACCATTTCGCGCGGTGATCTCGATGGCGCCCGGCTGATCAGCTACGGTCCGGATGGCGTGAGCGCCCGCGACAGCTTCCAGGAGGCTCTCAGCGGGATAGGGCTGGCGGATCGCATCGCGATCACCGTCCGCCATACCGACACCGCCTGCCATCTGGCGCGCGAAGGCGTTGGAATCGCGCTCGTCGATGGCTTCGTCATCAGCAGCAATCTCGTCGAAGGGCTCGCCGTGCGCCCGCTCGAGGCGAGTCCTCTGGTGACAGCCTATGCCCATCATCGGCAGGGCGTTGCGCTCGACCGCGCGGCGCGGGTGCTGCTGGCGCATCTGCAGGAGAATCCGCAGCAATGACGCAATTCACGCCCGCACACGCCGCCGTCCTGCGCGCCGTCCATCGTTGCGGCACGACGGTGGAGGCCGCACGCCAGCTCAACCTTACGCAGTCGGCCATCAGCAAGATCGTCGCGCGGAGCGAGACGAGCCTGGGCGTCCTCGTCTTCGAGCGACGCGACGGCCGTCTGACGCTGCGCGCCGAGGCCAGCGCCCTGATGGCAGCCCTCGATTCCGTCGAGCAGGAATGGCTGGGTTTGCGGAACGTCGCAGTGCGGCTGCGTGCCGGCCAGGAGACGCCGCTGCGCATCGCCTCGACACCCAGTATCGGCCATGGCGTCATTGCGCGCGCTCTGGGCCGGCTGACGAACGAATACCCGCAGGCGCGTGTCGAGCTGATCATGGGCGACGCGCCCACGGAACTAGCGCTCGGCACGGCCGATCTCGGCTTGATGTTCTCCCCGCGCGTGACCGACGACATCGCGCTGACGCCTCTTGCCGGAGGGGAGATCATCGCTTTGGTCCGGACGGGCGATGCCCTTGCGAAGCAGGGCACGGTCAGCCTGCATGACCTGAGGGCACGTCGCCTGATCTGCTTCGATCGCGAGAAGTCGCCGCTGGGCTGGCTGATCGCCCAGGCCTATGAGAGGGAGGGGCTCGAATATGCACCGTTCATGACGGTTCCGTACAGCATCTCGGCGGCGCATCTCCTGGCCGGACCTGGCGACGTGACGTTGATCGACAGCCTGCTGACGCAGGCGCAGCGTTTCGACGGGCTCGTTCAGCTTTCGGTCGAGCCTCATATTCCCATAACGATCTGCCTCATGACCGTGCGCAGCAGGCCGCTCTCTCGATTGGCCGCTCGCTTCGTAGAGATCGTCCGGGAACGCTGATGATACGGGGCGCCTGGACGGTGTCGGTGGAGGTCGCTCGATGCGATCAAAAACCGCCGGCAGATTGGGTAGCCCGGTGGTGTTGAAGCCGGAGCATGCCGTATTGCCCGCCTTGACCGTCAGTCCCACAAAAGAGCGGCCGGTGGCATTCACGGGCGCCAGCCCCTTCGTCTTCGATCGGCATCGCCGATAACACCATCGGATCCTTCCGTTTCCCAACGAGCGCGGAAAGCTGGAACACAGCCGCTAGATCGGAAATGGAGACCAAGATGACCAATCAGGACACGAACCTGCGCCGCGTCCTTATCGCGGGAGGAAGCTCCGGCATGGGCTTCGCCCTGGCGCGGCGGCTGATAGCGGCCGGCGACCATGTGACGATCGTCGGCAGGGACGCTTCCCGGCTCAGGCGCGCGCAGGATGACCTCGGGGCCTCGCCGCTGCTCGCGGCACGGATGGCCGACATCACCTCCGAAGGGGAGGTGCGGGCATTGTTCGCGAACGGCGAGCCGCTCGATCATATCGTCTGTACGGCCGCGGATTTTACGGGCGCCTACGAAAGGCTGCCCGCGCTGGACCTGGATGCAGCCCGGCGCGCCATCGACAGCAAGATCATCGGCCCCATCCTGCTTGCCAAATACGGCAGCCCGAAGCTCGCTCCCAAGGGATCGCTGACCTTCACCTCCGGCATCGCGGCCTACCGGCCGATGGCCCGGGGAACGGTGGTCGCGACCATCAATGCGGCACTGGAAGGTCTCGTCCGGGCCCTGGCTGTCGAACTGGCGCCGGTGCGTGTGAATGCCGTATCGCCGGGCTGGGTCGACACGCCGATTTGGCAAGCGGTGGCGGGCGAACGGAAGGCCGAGGTTCTCGCCGGGATGGCGGAACGCCTGCCGGTCGGTCGCGTCGGTCAGCCGGACGATATCGCCGATGCCGTGGCCTTTCTCATCGGCAATGGCTTCACGACAGGCACGGTTCTTCACGTCGAAGGCGGTCATCGTCTCGTTTGAGAAAACGTCGCGCCCGCCCCGCCCGGGCCAGTAGAAGCGCGAGGCCGGGCGGCTGAACGCGCCGGCGGCGCCATACCATGTCGAGCGTCGCCGCAAGCTCGAATCCAGGCGATGGGAGCGCGACGACGGCACCGCGCTCCAGCGCTTCCCGCGCCGCGATCCGGGGCGCGAGGGCATAGCCGCTGCCGGCCGCAACCAGACGCACGATGGCCTCGATGCTGCCGACTTCGGCGACAGGCCTTGGTGGCGTCAGACCGGCCCGGCGCCAGGCCTGATCGAACAGATGCCGGTAGACGCAGCCGGCTCGGTCGCGATGAACGGCTGGGCTGCGAGCGCGTCCGGCCCCGACGCAGGATCGAACACGCTTCCTGCGGCCGGCGGTCCAATCATGACCAGCGGCTCCCGGGCAAATTCCCGCCGGGCGAGACGTGCATCCAGAGCGCCCTTGCGAAAGCAAAAGGCGATGTCGTTCGAGCCGTCGAGAAGGCGTTGCAACAGATGATCGCTGCCCGCCACCTCGACACGTATCCGGAGTTCGGGCTGGTGTTGCCGAAGGTCCGCGAGCAGCGCCGGCAGAACCTCCCGGGCAACGGTTTCCAGCGCGCCTATGACCAGCGATCGGTCGCCCGAGAGGCTCGCGCTCTTCACCGCAGCCAATGCGTCATCCGTCGTGGTCAGAATGTCCTGGGCATAAGGCACCAGCGCCTCGCCGGCGGTCGTGAGCCGAAAGCCCTGCCTGGAGCGCTGGAACAGGCGCACCCCCAGTTCATCCTCGAGGATCTGGATCTGGTCGCTTACGCTGGATTGGGCAAGGTTGAGCTCGCCGGCCGCCCGAGTCGCCGTCCGGCAACGCGCGACGGCAAGGAAAGTCTGGAGCAGGCGCGGGGTCATATTCCGCCAGCGTAGATCATGCCGCCTGCCGGCGCGATAACGAATCTCCGGCCGCTGGCTTGGAACTTCGTGTCGTCCAAGGGCGCACCGTCTTCAAGCGCGACGGAGCTTGAGGGGGGTAGCATTCTCGACCTCTAGATCCGAACTTATCCCCATGAACCTTTCCGGCCCAAAGCCGTCGCCTCTGATTCTCGGTTCGAGTGCTGGAGGAGCGCGGCACACGCTCGAAGCCGCGCTCGTCCATGTCCCACGCGGGGTGTCGCGAGCGCCCGCCAGCGAACGTCACCGAATAGGTATCCATTTTGGTCCACCGGTAAACGCGGAATGCTCTGTCGGCGGCCTGCGAATGCGGCGCCTGCAGAAGCATGGCGATATCGATTTCGTTCCGGCGGGAGTCGACGGCGTCTGGGAGGACGATGCGGATTGCCGGATTCTGCGCTTGGGCTTTCATGCATCGCTGCTGGAGCAGGTCGCGGGGGAACTCGGAAAGGATTCCGCAAAGATCGAGTTCCTTCCGCGGCTTCAGATTCGTGATGCGCGGATCGAAGCGATAGGCTGGGCCATCAAGGCGGATCTCGACGCTGATACGCCATCCGATCCGCTCTACGTCGATCTTCTCGCCAATGCGCTGGCGGTCCGGCTGATCGAAATCGCCACTGCCCGTCGCCACCAGGCGGAAGGCTCGGATGGGCCGAGGTTGTCCGCGCGCCAACTGAGCATGCTGACCGAGTTCATTGAGGCTAATCTCGATCAGAAGCTTTTTCTCGCCGATCTGGCGGCAACGGCGGGGATCAGCTCGACGCGTCTCAAATCCCTGTTTCGAAACAGCACCGGATCGTCTGTGCATCAGTACGTGATCCGTCGTCGCATTGAATATGCACGTGGGCTGATCGCCACGACGGCCATGCCGATCAGCGAGATCGCCCTGGCCACCGGTTTTGCGCATCAGAGCCATATGGCCTCGACGATGCGGCGCGTTTTGGGCCAGACTCCAGGCGAGATCGCTGGCCCCTTGCGCAAATTCCGGCCGAAATTGCAAGGATCGGCCTGAATCTGCGCGATGCCGCCTGCTCGATCGCCTAGCGTTGCGCATCGCAATCAGGGAATCGAGCATGTTCGCAATTGTCGGCGCGGCCGGAAAGGTCGGCTACTCAACCTCATTGGCGTTACGCGAGGCGGGCCTTCCGGTCAGAGCGATCCTGCGTGATCCGGCAAAGGCGGCGCGGCTCGCAGAGATCGGCTGCGACGTTGCATTGGCCGATCTGCAGGATTCCACAGCCCTTGCCGGTGCGATTGCCGAGGCGGAAGCCGTACAGATCATCCTTCCGGTGTCGCCGCAAGCGATGGACACGGCCGGAAACATGCGACGATCGATCGAACATCTCGTCGCCGCCCTGAAACAGGCGCGCCCACAACGGGTGCTGGCAATCTCGGATTATGGCGCTCACGTCGCCGAGGACATCGGAATGCCCTCGATGTTCCGGACCTTCGAGGAGCGCCTCGGCCAATTCGCCGGCCAGAAGCTGTTCCTGCGTTCTGCCGAACATATGGAAGGCTGGGCGCGCGTGGTCCCAATGACCATGGCGTCCGGCATCCTGCCCAGCTTTCACGAGCCGGTCGACAAGCCGCTTCCGATGATCTCTGCCCGGGATCTCGGCCGAATCGCGGCCGATTTGTTGTCGCGGCGTGCGACCCCGAAAGAGCTGGAGGTCATCCATGCCGAAGGAGCGCGCCGCTACAGTCCCAATGATGTGGCGGCCGCGCTGAGCCTGCTGTTAGGCCGGCCGATCGAGGCTCGGGCCATCTCTCGCTCTCAACGGAAGGAGAGCTTGGAGCGCCTCGTGAGCGCGAGCGCTTCCGAGCTCCTGTTCAAGCTTTACGACGCCCACAGCAGAGGCAATCTGATAGAGATCGAGCCGAATGCCGGAGAACTCCGCCACGGGACGACGGAACTGGTCGACGCCCTGCGGGCACAATTGCCAAACGGCTCCCTGGCTACATAGGCGAAGGAGGCCGTGTCCTTCAGGGCTCCCGTCCATCGCGCCGCCGGATCGGAACGTGCCACAAACTCGGGCTTCGTTTCGCTGGCCGCGCCCCAGGCCACCTCGTCGAGTGTCGTAATACTCGCGCACCGACCAGCGCGTCTGGGCTGGATCGTGCCCTGCTACGCCAGCGATGCTGCGTCGCCCTCACAAAACTTATCCCCGCCCTTTCAACCCAAGCCTATTCTCGACCCACCTCATCCCCGAGGGGCAGCCATCCGGAGGTATGCCAGTGGCGGGGTGAGGGCGGCGCCTGCGGCTGGTGTTACGAACCAGTCCCGGGAGGCTTCGGGGCACCGCTCTGGGGGTACTACGGCCCCTGCGCGAGGAGCTCGCTGGGAGGCTCGAAGGGAAAGGTCCTGCAACCCGAGACGCGACGAGGCCGGCATCGGACCGGGAAGTGCGAACCACTTTTCGGGACCATCCGATGCACGAGACAAAGCGGAGCGCAGCGCGTTCCGTGCCGAACTGGCGTCGAGGCGAGCGGGACCGGAACCGGAGAGCCGTAGAAGCGCGGCCCGAAGTCTAGATGAGAACGCCGATAGGCGGAGCGCCACGGGGCGTGCGGAAGGTGGCTCAATCCTTCCGCGCCGCATCCTGGCTCAATGGAAGCGGCTGAATAGACCCGCGCCTCGCGGCGCTCCGCTGCCCCTCGATATTTCGAAACGCTCGCGCGCAAGTGCGGGCGGGTGAAGACGCATGCGTGAACCGCGACATAGAACCCCTCTCCCATCCGGGAGAGGGTTCCCGCGGCTCCTCGCGAACTCGGGAACCCATTCGGCCCCCGATTCCCCGGTTGCCCCGCGGTCGCCCGAGGATGATGGCTGATACGAGGCGGTTCCGTCTCCGGCTTGCATCCGCCGGCTGCAACGGCCAGTTTGGGCGCCGTCTGGATACGAGGCTGCGCAATGGCGCCGCGGGGGAAGCGGAATGGATCTGTCGGGCTACAATATCGCCGTCATCGTCGTCGTGGCCCTGGTCGTCCTGACGATCGCGCGCGGCGTCCGCACCGTTCCGCAGGGCTACAACTATACCGTCGAGCGCTTCGGCCGCTATTCCCGCACGCTCAGCGCGGGTTTGGGCCTGATCGTGCCCTATATCGACCGGATCGGGCACAAGGTGAATGTGATGGAGCAGGTGCTCGACATTCCCTCGCAGGAGGCGATCACCAAGGACAATGCCGGCGTGCGCATCGATGCCGCCGCCTTCTATCAGGTGCTCGACGCTGCCAAGGCCTGCTACGAGGTCTCCTCGCTGAACGACGCGCTGATGGTCCTGACGATGACCAATATCCGCACGGTGGTCGGTTCGATGGATCTCGACCAGCTTCTCTCGCATCGCGACGAGATCAACGAGCGGCTGCTGCGCGTCATGGACGCCGCCGCTTCGCCCTGGGGCGTCAAGGTCACGCGCATCGAGATTCGGGATATCCTCCCGCCCGCCGATATCGCCGGCGCGATGAACCGGCAAATGAAGGCCGAGCGCGAGAAGCGCGCTGCCGTGCTCGAGGCCGAAGGCCTCCGGCAGGCCGAAATCCTCAAGGCCGAGGGCCAGAAGCAATCGCAGATCCTTGCCGCCGAGGGCCGCAAGGAGGCGGCGCTGCGCGATGCCGAGGCCCGGGAACGGCTGGCGCAGGCGGAAGCCGCGGCCACCGCCATGGTCTCGGAGGCGATCAGCAAGGGCGACATCCAGGCCGCCAACTTCCTGATCGCGGAGCGTTATACCGATGCGCTGAAGGCGATCGCCAGCAGCAACAACAGCAAGGTGGTGATCGTGCCGATCGAGGCCGCGGCGCTCGCCGGCACGGTCGGCGGCATCGCGCAGCTCACCAAGGCCGTCTTCGGCGAGGACGCCGTCGCGGCCCGTCGCGGTCCGGGGACGGTTCCGGCCTCGGGCCGGACCAGCGGCTGAGCCCGTCATGCCCGATTGGCTCACGACCCATAGCGGCTGGCTCTGGGCAATCCTCGGCCTCCTCCTCATCGGCGGGGAGATGCTGGCGCCCGGCGTCTTCCTGATCTGGCTCGGCCTCGCCGCGCTCATCACCGGCGCGATCGTCGGCATTGCCGGCCTCGGCTGGCAGGCGGCCGGAATCGTCTTCGCGATCCTTGCGGTCGCCTGCGTCGCCGCGGGGCGCATGCTGACGCGCCGCCGGAGCGAGGAGCCCGACGCCGCGACCGGTCTCAACGATCGTGGCCGGCAGCTCATCGGCAAGGTCTTCCGGCTGGAGGCGACGATGACCGGCGGCGAGGGGCGCATCCGCGTCGGCGATTCCTCCTGGCGGGTCATCGGGCCGGAGCTGCTCGCGGGCAGCGAGGTCAAGGTGGTGCGCGTCGACGGCGCGACGCTCGTGGTCGAGAAGGCGTGACGCCGCGCCGCGCTTTCGCGGCGCATTCGAACCGAAAGCGTTTGCCTCCCGCGCCATCAGGACTATAGCAACCGCTCCTTCACGAGCGCAGCAGCCATGACCAGCCCCAGCGAACGCCTTTCCCTTCCGAAGGACCGCATCAAGGTCCTGATGCTGGAAGGCATCAATGATTCCGCCGTCGAGCTGCTGCAGCAGGCCGGATATGCCAATCTGGAGCGGCTGCCGAAGGCGCTCGATCGCGATGCGCTGCTCAAGGCGATCCAGGGCGTGCATGTCCTCGGCATCCGTTCGCGCACGCAGCTCACCCCGGAAATCTTCGCCGCCGCCGACCGGCTCTTCGCCGTCGGCTGCTTCTCGGTCGGCACCAATCAGGTCGATCTGGAGGCGGCGCGCCAGCGCGGCGTGCCGATCTTCAACGCGCCCTTCTCCAACACCCGCAGCGTCGCCGAGCTGACGATCGGCGAGATCGTCATGCTGCTCCGGCGGATTCCCGATCGCTCGCGTTCGGCGCATGAGGGCGGGTGGGACAAATCGGCCAACGGCTCCTTCGAGGTGCGCGGCAAGACGCTCGGCATCGTCGGCTACGGCAATATCGGCAGCCAGCTCTCGACGCTGGCCGAGGCGATGGGCATGCGCGTGGTCTATCACGATCACACCGACCGGCTGCGCCACGGCAACACCGAGCCCACGACCAGCCTGAACGCCTTGCTCGAGGTCGCCGACATCGTCTCGCTGCACGTGCCGGAGACGCCGCAGACGGCGGGCATGATCGGTGCGGCCCAGGTCGCGGCGATGAAGAAGGGCGCCTATCTCATCAACAATTCGCGCGGCACCGTCGTCGATCTCGACGCGGTCGCGGCGGCGCTGAAGAGCGGGCACCTCGCCGGCGCGGCGGTCGATGTCTTCCCGGTCGAGCCCGCCTCCAATGCGGAGCGCTTCGTCTCGCCGCTGCAGGGCTTATCGAACGTGATCCTGACGCCGCATATCGGCGGCTCGACCGAGGAGGCGCAGGAGCGCATCGGCGCGGAGGTCGCGCGCAAGCTCGTCGATTATTCCGACGTTGGATCGACCGTCGGCGCGGTCAATTTCCCGCAGGTGCAGTTGCCCGCGCGCGCCATCGGCACGCGCTTCATCCATGTCCAGCGCAATGTGCCGGGCATGCTGCGGCGCCTCAACGACGTCTTCGCCAGCCGGCAGGTCAATATCGCCGCGCAAAACTACCAGACCGACGGTGAGGTCGGCTATGTCGTGATGGAAGCGGACGGGGTGTCGATCGACGAGGCGCGCGACATCCTCCGCGAGCTTCGTGCCCTCGACGGCACGATCCGCGCCCGCCTGCTTTACCAGCGCGATTGAGCGTCAGGTCTTCTTTGCCTTGGCGCCGGGCTTGATCGGCGTCTGTATCGCGACGGGGTCGCTGGCGGGGAAGGTGTCCTTCAAGGCCCGGTCGAGTTCGGCATCCTTGCCGTGCTCGCGCGCGTATTTGCGCTGCTCTTTCTGCTCCTGACGCAGGCTTTCATTGGCGGGATTGGCCGTTGTCGTCATGTCGGTCTCCTTCGGCGTGGATGGCTTGTAGGAGCAACGCGGCAGAGCCGAGGCCGTTCCGCCAGAACACCAGCGCAGGCGCGCCATGAGGAAGCGGGCATGCCTCTGGACCCGGGCATGCAGCCTTCCCATCTGGTGAAGCCACGTCTTCCCGCCGGCTTTCCTCCCGGCGCCAGCCAGCAGGACCCGCCATGGTCGCGATCTCCGTCCTCGATCTCGTTCCCGTCGTCGAAGGGGAGGGACCGCGCGAGGCCCTGCTGAAGTCGATCGATCTCGCCCGCCATGCCGAGAAGCTCGGCTACAACCGTTACTGGGTGGCCGAGCACCACAACATGGTCGGCATCGCCAGCGCCGCCACGTCGGTGGTGATCGGCCAGCTCGCAGCCGCCACCAGCACGATGCGGATCGGCGCCGGCGGCATCATGCTGCCGAACCACGCCCCGCTCGTCATCGCCGAGCAGTTCGGCACGCTAGAGGCGCTTTTCCCGGGACGCATCGATCTCGGCCTCGGCCGGGCGCCCGGCACCGACCAGCTGACGCTGAGGGCGCTGCGCCGCAGCCCGATGTCGTCCGACAGCTTCCCGCAGGACGTGCTGGAGCTGCAGGCGCTGTTCGCGCCGGCGGGACCGAACCAGGCGATTCGCGCGGTGCCGGGGGAGGGGCTCGACGTGCCGCTCTGGATTCTCGGGTCGAGCCTGTTCGGTGCGCAGCTCGCGGCGGAGCTCGGCCTGCCCTACAGCTTCGCTTCGCATTTCGCGCCGGATGCGCTGATGCAGGCGCTCGCGGTCTATCGCGAGCGCTTCAAGCCGTCGGAGCAGCTGCAAAGCTCCTATGCGATGCCCGGCATCAATGTCGTCGCCGCCGAGACCGACGAGGAGGCGCGCCATCTGGCCACTTCGCTGCAGCAGCGCTTCGTCGGCATGGTCCGCGGTGCGCGCGGCAAGCTCCAGCCGCCGATCGACGATATCGAGCAATACTGGTCGCCGGCAGAGAATGCGCATGTCTCGCAGATGCTGCGCTACGCTTTCATCGGCTCACCCGAAACGTTGAAGCGCTCGCTCGGGGCCTTCGTGCGCGAGACAGGCGCCGACGAGATCATGATCACGGCGCCGATCTTCGACCATGAGAAGCGCAAGCGCTCCTTCGAACTCGTGGCGGGAATCGCGTCGGAGTTCGGCAGGGTGCGCGGGGCAGCCTGAGGCTGCGCAGCCAGTCGTCGGACCGCATTATGTTGCGCAACACGCGCAACATGTTTGCTTCTGCGATGAAGATGCATTTGCAATAAAAATGCAAATGAGAGTGATTATCAGATAGGGGAATTTGCAAAACCGCGCGTTCGCGGTATCTCCGTGACATGACCGAAGTGGATCGGCGCATTGCCGTGTTCGAGAGCCAGCTCAAAGGGGCCGGGCTGCGCATGACGCAGCAGCGGCGGCTGATCCTGCGCGTGCTGGCGGAGGCCGACGACCACCCGGACGCCAAGGGCATCTTCACCCGCGCCTTCGCGCTCGATCCGACGCTGTCGCTCTCGACCGTCTATCGCACGATGAAGGTTCTGGAATCGCAGGGCGCGATCGAGCGCCATGCCTTCGAAGATGGCGTCTCGCGCTATGAGCATGCCGACCAGGAGCATCACGACCACCTGATCGATATCGAGTCGGGCCAGGTGATCGAGTTCTCCTCGGATGCGATCGAGGAGCTGCAGCGGCGCATCGCGGCCGAGCTCGGCTACGAGCTGGTTCGTCACAGGCTCGAGCTCTACGGCCGCAAGAAGCAGCCGGTGAGAAAATCGTCGCCGCGCAAGCGCAGCTAGAGCCTGCTGGGTTTTGACGGAACCACGCCGTCATTCCGGGGCTTCGCGTCAGCGAAGAGCCCGGAATCCATGAACGCGGGATCAGACGAGAGGCGCGGTGGATCGGGAGCCCTTTTGACGGGCTGTCGTGTTCATGGGTTCCGGGCTTGGGCCTGCGGGCCGCCCCGGAATGACGGCGTGGTTCCGTGTTAAACCGGCGTGCTCGAGACTTCCCCGTCTTCGCCGCCGCTTCAGCCGTCGACGATGTCGTCGTATTCCGGATGCTTCGTGATCCAGCCCTTGAGGAACTCGCAGCGGATCACGGCCTTGCGCCCGCTCGCCCGGATCAGCTCGAAGACGCCCTTCGCCAGCCGCGAGCCGATGCCCTGCCCGGCGAACTGCTCGGGGACTTCGGTATGGAGCAGTACCAGCCGGTTGCCGTCGCGCCGATAGGCGACGAGGGCCGTGCCGCCGTCGAGCGTCAGTTCGAAGCGGTTCTGCTCGGGCTTCTCGACGACATCCATGTTCAGCTCCTTCGGCTCAGCCTTGCGCTTCCGAACGCCACGGATAGCTCCAGGTTTCCGTCAATGTCTTGTTGCCGCTCCTGAGGAAGGCGCGCATCTCGGCGAGCTGGCCGGGCTCGACCACGACATCGATGAAGGCGCGGAAGCCGTCGGTCTTCGGGTTCGGCACAATGAAGGCGCGGTCGATGCGGCCATAGGCGATCGAGGGCACGATCTCGACCTTCTCCGGCTGTTTCAGGAAGTAGTCGAGATCGCCGCCGGCGAAGTCGATGATGAAGCGCCGCGCTCCGTCCGTCACCGGCTCGCCGGAGCCGAGCGCCTTGGGCCGCGCCTGATAGGTGTTGATCACGCGCCCGCCCGGATGCAGCTCGCTGGAATCCATCATGGCGATGAGCTTGTAGCCGAAGGAGAATTCGCGGCCCGGCTCCAGCGGCGTCTTCGGCGCCCAGAGCGCGACGATGTTGTCGTTGGTCTCGTCGGTGGTCGGCAGCTCGATCAGCTCGACGACGCCTTCGCCCCAATCGCCCTGCGGCTCGATCCAGTAGGAGGGCCTGAGCTCATAGGCGAGATCGAGGTCCTGGTAATGCTCGAAGGTGCGGTCGCGCTGCATCAGGCCGAAGCCGCGGACATTGCGCTCGACGAAGGAGGAGACCGCCTGCTGCTTCGGATTGCGGAGCGGACGCCAGATCCATTCGCCGCTGCCGGAATGGATCATCAGCCCGTCGGAATCATGCAGCTCGGTGCGGAAATCGTCGAAGAAGCGGCGGTCGTTCTCGCCAGTGAAGAACATGGAGGTCAGCGGTGCTAGCCCGAGCTTCTCGACGGGCTTGCGCGGGAACAACGTCGCCGCGACGTCGATCACCGTGTCGAGATCGGGGTAGATGGTGAAGCGGTAGGCGCCGGTCACCGAGGGTGAATCGAGCAGGGCGTGGACGATGACGCGCTCCGCATCGGCGGTGGGCGACTCGATCCAGAACTCGCGGAAGACCGGGAATTCCTCGCTCGCCGTGCCGGCGCCGATCGACAGCCCGCGCGCCGAGAGGCCGTAGCGCTGGCCGCGCCCGAGCACGCGGAAATAGCTCGCGCCGATGAAGGAGATGAGTTCGTCGAGGATGCGTGGGTCGTTCAGCGCGAAGTGCAGGCGGAAGCCGGCGAAGCCGAGATTGACCGGCAGCGGCTTGTCGAACTTGACCTTGCCGTAATCGAACAGGTTGGCCGCGTAGGGCACGGGCGTCGGCACGCCGTCGCGCACGACGTTGACCGTGACGGGCCGGGTGAAGAGGAAGCCCGGATGGAACATCTGCATGCGGAAGGGCGAGCCGTTCTGCGCCAGCAGCGCCCGCTCGGGCCGGAAGCGGATGTCGCGCCAGGAATCGTAGTCGAGCCTGGCCAGCGCCTCGGGCAGGGCCGGGCTCGGCTCATAGGGAACGGCGGCTATCTCGCGGGCCCGGCGCTGGACATCCTCGAAGGCGAAGCGCGGCTGCGGCGGCGCGGCGGGCGGCGTCGGCTGGGGCGCGCCCTGGGGCTGAGGCTGCTGCGCGAGCAGGACGGAAGGCGCTGCCGAGAGGCAGAGCGCGGCTGAGAGTCCACCCAATACCCGGCGGCGGTCTGTCGTTGTCATGCGTGGTCCGTGTTCCCGTCGGGCCGGCGGCGAAACATGCGCGGCAGCCGTGACTTAAGGCCATCAAATGGGGCCGGTCTAGGGCATCTGCCATTGACAGGAGATGAAGATGCCGCAACCTTCGCGACCGGCCGGATGCGGCCAGCCGCTCGCGCCCGCAAGGGCAAGGTGAACGCATCCCGATAAGTCCCTGTCCTGATCCCGATCGACTCGTGGACGGATATCGGCAAGGCGAGCCCCGATCGATCCCGTCCGAGCGAGAAGGATCACGACGATGCGTAGCTTCCGCGATGCGAAGCAGATGGCGAAAAGCCTGCGCGAGACCATGGCCGCAAGGCAGGTTCCGCTGTCCCACTCCGAAACCCTCGAGATCGTCGCCCGCCAGTTCGGCTATGACGACTGGAACGTGCGGGCGGCGAAGATCGGCGAGTCCGGGCTAGGAGCACCGGAGGATCAGCCCAATGAAGCCGTCCGGCTTCAGATGGGCATTCCGATCCTCAGGATCTTCGACGAGACCAAGGCGAAGGAGTTCTATCTCGATTTCCTCGGCTTCACGATGGACTGGGACCACCGCTTCGGGCCGAACATGCCGCTCTACATGCAGGTTTCGCGGTCGGGCCTGCAGCTTCATCTCTCGGAGCATCATGGCGACGCCAGCCCGGGCTCGACCGTCTTCGTCTGGATGCAGGGGGTCGACGCCTTCCGCGCCGAGCTCATCGGCAAGCGCTATACCTATTCGAAACCCGGCATCCAGGAGGAGGGGCCGGGCGGGCGAACACTTGAGGTTCCCGACCCGTTCGGCAACCGGATTCGCTTCTGCGAGAAGCGCGGCTAACCCATAGCCGGCGAAGCGCTTTCCGCGCTCAACCCGCTTCCGGATAAGCGCAGATCGGCCCTGCAAAAAAATGCGGCTCCGGACTCACAAAACACTTGTGGTCCGGGGTCTGCATCCGTATATCGCGTTCACCCAATTCGCACGTGCCTGTGGCCGCGTGCTGGTCGGTGGGCATCCGGACAAGAGGCCGGACAGCCGCCAGGGGTTGGAGGACGGATGGAGGGGATGGACATCCCTCAAATCACGCCTCCCAGTCTCCGCAAGGAGATTGTTCCCCGACACAGACCAGCAGCCGGAGGCAAAACCGGCGAACCCCGAATCTCCACGGGGGACGCAGCTTAAAGCAACGACGGAGCGGGCTTTTTTGGTCTCGCCGGCTTTCCACAGGCCGGCACCGAAGAGGCTTGTCCTTCATTGCCGGCCGTGCGGGGTCTTCCCCAATCGAACGGTGTTTCGGGTCCGGACGGTTCGTCCGCTGTAGCAGGCGTCTCCAAAGCGCCTCGCGACTGCGACGATTCATTCCGGCGATACATCGCATCGACGCCGCTTGCGTCGAAGGGGAGTCGCGTCTCATGACCGACCGCATCCGTGAGTTTCTTCGTACCCGCCGCGAGGACGGGCCCTGCGTCGTCATCGACACCGATGTCGTGCGCGAGAACTATCATGCCTTCGCCCGCGCTCTGCCCGACACCCGCGTGTTCTACGCGGTGAAGGCGAACCCGGCGCCGGAGGTGCTCGCGCTGCTGGCCAAGCTTGGCTCTTGCTTCGATTGCGCCTCGGTCGTCGAGATCGAGCTCGCGCTCGCTGCCGGCGCCACTGCCGACCGCATCTCCTTCGGCAACACCATCAAGAAGGAGCGCGACGTCGTGCGCGCCATGGAGCTCGGCGTGCGCCTCTTCGCCGTCGACTGCACGGCCGAAGTCGAGAAGGTCGCCCGCTCGGCGGACAAGACCGGCACGAAGGACGCGCGCATCTTCTGCCGCATCCTCTGCGACGGTGCCGGCGCCGACTGGCCGCTTTCGCGCAAGTTCGGCTGCGTGCCCGAGATGGCCGCGGACGTGCTCGAGCACGGCCATCGCCTGGGGCTGACCGCCTATGGCATCTCGTTCCATGTCGGTTCGCAGCAGGCGAACGTGAACGCCTGGGATTCGGCGCTCGCTTCGGCCTCGGCGATCTTCAAGGAGTGCGCCACCCGCGGCATCTCGCTGTCGATGGTCAATCTCGGCGGCGGCTTCCCGGCGCGCTACCTGAAGCCGATTCCGGGCGTGCCGTCCTATGGCGACGCGATCTTCCGGGCACTGTCGAAGCATTTCGGCAACCAGCTGCCCGAGACGATCATCGAGCCGGGCCGCGGCATGGTCGGCGAGGCCGGCCTGATCGAGGCCGAGGTCGTGCTGATCTCGAAGAAGGCCGAGTCGGACGAGGTCCGCTGGGTCTATCTCGATATCGGCAAGTTCAACGGTCTGGCCGAGACCATGGACGAGGCGATCCGCTACCCCATCCGCACCGCGCATGATGGCGATGCGACCGTCCCGTGCGTGCTCGCCGGCCCGACCTGCGACTCGGTCGACGTCATGTACGAGAAGACCCCGTACATGCTGCCCTTCTCGCTGGAGATCGGCGACAAGGTGCTGATCGAGGGCACGGGCGCCTATACGACGACCTATTCGGCCGTCGCCTTCAATGGCTTCCCGCCGCTGAAGCAGTACGTCATCTGACGTCGGAAGGGGCGAGAGCCCCTTCCCAACCCATCGGGTCCGGCGAAGCGCCCTGCCAGAATTCGGCAGGCTGCCCGGCGAAATCCGGGCGGAGCGTGCGCATCTCCAAGAATGGAGCATGCGGGCGTGGCTCCCGCCGGACCCCCTTCCACACCATCCGCTTGTGGCCGCGCTTGCGCGGCGCCGGGAAGGTTCGTCGGTTTCTTGCGCGAATTCTGATCGCCGGCCGTTCCGGCCGGCGGAAAGCGCGAGGCGAACGCTCCGGCAGGAGGTACGTCATGATCACGATCCGCGACGAGATCGCCACCGATATCCCCGCCCGCGAGGCGCTGCTCGACCGTTGCCTCGGCGAGCGCCGCACCGCGAAGTCGAGCGAGCGCCTGCGCGAGGGCCGGATCCCGGCCGAAGGCCTGGCGCTCACGGCCGAGCGTGACGGCGACGTGCTGGCGACGGTTCGTCTCTGGCATGTCGAGGCAAACGGGGTGCCCGCGCTGCTGCTCGGCCCGCTGGCGGTCAAGCCCGAGTTGCAGGGCGAGGGACTCGGCAAGGCGATGATCCGCGAGGCGCTCTGGCGCGCCGCCTGCCGCGGCCATGGCGCCGTCATCCTCGTCGGCGATGCGCCTTACTATGCCCGCTTCGGTTTCGATCCGGCGTTGACGCGCGATCTCGCCATGCCCGGCCCGGTCGAGCGCGAGCGCTTCCTCGCCATCGAGCTGCGCGATGGCGCGCTCGACGGCGCTGAGGGCGTGCTGGCCGCCGCCGGCGCGCCGATCCCGGCCGCCGCCGAGGCGGCGGAGGTGGCGCAGGCCGCCTGACATTCACGACCCGTCATCGCGCCGTCATCGCCCGGCGCTTTCCATGCGATGGCCGCGTGGAGAGCGCCGCGGCGATTGACGGCGCGATTTTGCGCCCATACGACCCTTTTTACCGCTTTCCCCACGAACCCAGGAGTTACAGAGAATGACGAATTGGCCCGTCTACGGCGAGATCACCGGCCCGATCGTGATGATCGGTTTCGGCTCGATCGGCCGCGGTACGCTGCCGCTGCTCGAACGGCACTTCAAGTTCGACAAGAGCCGCTTCGTCGTCATTGCTCCAGATGATTCCAATCGCCACCTGCTCGACGAACGCGGCATCCGCTTCGTCCAGGAAGCGCTGACGCCGGCAAACTACAAGGACATCCTCGAGCCGTTGCTGACCGCCGGCGGCGGGCAGGGCTTCTGCGTGAACCTGTCCTGCGACACCGGCTCGCGCGACCTGATGGAATTCGTCTCCAGCCTCGGTGCCCTCTATATCGACACGGTCAACGAGCCCTGGCTCGGCTTCTATTTCGACGACAGCAAGGGCGCGGCCGAGCGTTCGAACTACGCGCTGCGCGAGATGACGCTGGCGGCCAAGCGCGCCCTCGCGCCGGGATCGCCCACGGCCATCTCCTGCTGCGGCGCCAATCCCGGCATGGCCTCCTGGCTGGTGAAGCAGGCGCTGATGAACATCGCCGGCGAGATGCGCCTCAACGCGCCGGAGCCGACCACCCGCGCCGAATGGGCGGGGCTGATGCAGCGCGTCGGCGTCAAGGGCATCCATATCGCCGAGCGGGACACGCAGCGCTCGCGCAACCCCAAGCCGCCGGGCGTCTTCGTCAACACCTGGTCGGTCGAGGGCTTCATCGCCGAAGCCGTGCAGCCTGCCGAGCTCGGCTGGGGCACGCATGAGCGCTGGATGCCGGCGAATGCCCATACGCATGAGGTGGGCTCGCAGGCCGCGATCTATCTGATGCAGGCCGGCGCCGAGACCAAGGTGCGCAGCTGGTGCCCGACGCCGGGGCCCCAATACGGCTTCCTGGTGACGCATAACGAGTCGATCTCGCTGGCCGACTATTTCACCGTGCGCGACGAGAGCGGCAAGGCGGTCTACCGCCCGACGTGCCACTACGCCTATCATCCGACGAACGATGCGGTGCTTTCGCTGCACGAGATGTTCGGCAATGTCGGCCGCCCGCAAAGCGAGCATCACATCCTCGAGGAGGGCGAGATCGTCGACGGCATCGACGAGCTCGGCGTGCTGCTCTACGGCCACGAGAAGGGCGCCTACTGGTACGGCTCGCAGCTCTCGATCGAGGAAGCGCGCCAGCTCGCGCCCTATCAGAGCGCGACCGGCCTGCAGGTGACGTCTTCCGTGCTCGCCGGCATGGTCTGGGCGCTGGAGAACCCGCGCGCCGGCATCGTCGAGGTCGAGGAGATCGACTTCAACCGCTGCCTCGAAATCCAGCAGCCCTATCTCGGGCCGGTGAAGGGCTACTACACCGACTGGACGCCGCTCGACGGTCGCCCGGGGCTGTTCCCGGAAGACATCGACACCAGCGATCCCTGGCAGTTCCGGAACATTCTGGTGCGGTGAACGAGGGCGTCATCCCGTGCGCGCTGCGGCATGCAATGCCGCGGCGCGTGCGGGGTGACACGCTACATCCGGCGGACGACCTTCACGCCCGCCAGCAGCCACGCCCCGGCCAGGAAGAAGACGATCAGCACCGCGAGCCCCGCGCGTTGGCTGGCGAAAGCGGTCGTCGCCAGCGCGACCAGCGTCGGGCCCATGAAGGACGTCACCTTCCCCGACAGGGCGAACAGCCCGAAGAACTCGCCGATGCGTCCCTCCGGCGCCAGCCGCGCCATCAGGCTGCGCGAGGCCGCCTGCAACGGGCCGGCGACGAGGCCGATCAGAAGGCCGAGCCCGAGATAGACCCGCTCCGGCAGCGAGGCGAACAGCCCGTCGCCGGGTGTGGCCGGCGTCGCGGGGATTAAGAAGAACACATGGTCGGCACCGAGCGAGAGGATGCCGAGGCAGGCGAAGAGCAGGGCGGCGATCGAGCCGAGCACCACCGGCTTGCCGCCGATGGCATCGTCGAGCTTGCCGCCGAGCCAGGCGCCGAGCGTGCCGGTGACGGTGAGCAGGATGCCGAAGACGCCGAGCTCGATGGTCTGCCAGCCGAAGACGCCGGCCGCATAGATGCCGCCGAAGGCGAAGAGCGCGACCAGCGCATCCTGATAGATCATGTTGGCGAGCAGGAAGCGGCCGAGCGACGGCAGCTTCGGCAATTCGGCCAGCGTGTCCTTCAGCCGCCCGACGCCGCCCTTGGCAGCCTCGGCGAGGCGCATGCCGGTCGGGGCCGAATCCGGCGTGAACAGGAACATCGGCGTCACGAAGACGATGAACCAGAGCGCCGTGAGCGGGCCGGAGAAGCGGTCGCCCTCGCGTGCGGCGGCATCGAGCCCGAAGATCGGCGCGATGCCCGCCAGCGTCCTGCCGGTCTGCGGGTCGGCCGCCAGCAGGCCCAGCGTGATCGCCAGCGAGAGCAGTCCGCCGAGATAGCCGATCGCCCAGCCGGTGCCAGAGAGCCAGCCGAGCCGCTCGGGCGGCACGAGCCGCGTCATCATGGCGTTGTTGAAGGTGGTGGCGAATTCGGCGCCGATCGTCGCGATGATGAAGCCGGCCAGTGCGATAGGCACGGCCAGCTTGGAACCCGGCACGGAAAACCAGAGCAGCCCCGAGCCGATGACGAGCAATGCTCCGAACGCGGCGATCCATGGCTTGCGCGGCCCCGTCCGGTCGGCGATGCCCCCGAGCAGCGGCGAGAGCAGCGCGATGCACAAGCCCGCGAAGCCTGTGGCGTAGCCCCAGAGCGCCTGGCCCTCGGTCGCGTCCCGCGCCAGCGCCGAGGCGAAGAAGGGGGCGAAGACGAAGGTGGTGATCAGCGTGAAGAAGGGCTGCGCCGCCCAATCGAAGAACAGCCAGGCCGTGACCGCACGGCGCGGCGGATAGCCGGCGGATGGGGCCGCCGGCGCAATGGCGGGAGCGGCGGAATTCACTGGAGCGTCGTATCCGGATCGCCGCCACCGCGGGCGAGCTCGATCTCGGTGATCGCGACCAGAACCTCGGCGCGATCCTTCAGCGTCTGCGCCTCCAGCAGGGCCTGCTTCTCGCGCGGCCCGAACGGGCACATCATCGAGAGCGCGTTGACCAGAGCCTCGTTGGGCGCCTCGTTGACGCCCTTCCAGTCGATCTTGAGATCGTTGGCCTTGGCGAAGTCGCGGAGCGCCTTGAGCAGGCCCTTGCGGTCGACCTCATCCTCGCCGGTGCGGGCGACGAAATCCGTCGCGAAGACCTCGTAATCGACCCGGGCCTGCCGATAGGCCGTCATCGCCGAAAGCTCATCGAGCAGCCGAAACCGGCTGATCCCGGTCAGGGTGACGATGTAGCGGCCATCGCCGGTCTCCGAGAACTGGGTGATGCGCCCGAGGCAGCCGACCTTCAGCAGCGGCGGGATCTCCGGCTGGCGGCCGGTTTCCGGCTCGGGCTGGATCATGCCGATGACGCGCTCGGCCTTCAGCGCGTCGTCGATCATGGCGAGATAGCGCGGCTCGAAGATGTTGAGCGGCATCTGGCCGCGCGGCAGGAGCAGGGCGCCGCTCAAGGGGAAGAGCGGGATCACCTCAGGGCAATCCTTGGCGCTTCCATAGACGGCGTTCATGCCCATCAGCGCTTCCGTCCTCTCGGTGGTCAGGAGAACAACAGGGTCGACAGCTTGCGGCGGCCGGCCACGCTCGCCTCGTCCATCGGGCCCCAGGCCTCGAAGAACTGCAGGAGCTGCTTGCGCGCGCCGTCGTCGTTCCAATTCCTGTCGGCCCTGATGATGGCGATCAGATGGTCGACCGCCTCGTCGCGCCGGTCGCGGGCATTGAGCGCCAGCGCGAGATCAAAGCGGGCCTGATGATCCTTCGGGTCGGCGGCGACCTTCGCTTCCAGTTCGGCGGTGTCGCCGAGCGAGGCGGCCTGCTCGGCCAGGTCGATCGCGGCGCGCACGGCCGCGATCGTCGGATCGCCGGCCTTGTCCTCCGGCACCATGGCGAGAATGCCCTTGGCGCCCTCGATATCGCCGGTGTCGAGATGCAGCCGCGCCAGCCCAGCGATGGCGGCGAGATTTTCGGGCTCCAGCTGGAGCACGCCAGCATAGAGCTCGCTGGCGCCAGCTGCGTCGCCCGCCTCGGCGGCGGCCTGCGCCTCTGCGATCAGCTCCTCGGTGGCGCCCGGCCCCATCGGCCCGACCAGGCGCTCGATGAAGGCCTTCACCTGGCTTTCCGGCTGGGCGCCCATGAAGCCGTCGATCGGCTGGCCCTGCTTGAAGGCGATGACGGCCGGAATCGACTGGATGTCGAGCTGGCCGGGAATCTGCGGGTGATCGTCGATGTTCATCTTGACGAGCTTGACCTTGCCGCCGGCCGCCTTGACCACCTTCTCGATGACCGGCGTGAGCTGCTTGCACGGGCCGCACCAGGGCGCCCAGAAATCGACCAGCACCGGCTGCTTCATCGATTCAGCCACCACGTCGTCGCGGAACCCCTGCGTCGTGGTGTCCTTGATCAGGCCGGGTTGCCCGGCTGCCTCGCCATTGACCAGCATGGGTCGTCCTTCGTGATGCTCGCTGTGGCGCCCGCGTGCCATGTGGCCGCCGGCGCAGTCGCGTCATAGATGGGATGCTTCAGCCGTTCTGTCCATCGGGCGGGACCGGCAAATCGACGATCAGCGGCTCATGGCCGGTCCCCCGGAAGAAGGCGAGGAGATCGTCGCGGCTGACCCGCAGCGTCGCGGTGTTGATCAGCGGGTGGAAATTGACGTCCTCGCCCGTCGCCAGATTGGCGTCGAGGACCATGGTCACGGCCTTCTCCCGATCATTGATGACGGCGAAGGCGGTGACGGAGCCCGGCGTCACGCCGAGCCTTTCCATCAGCAGCTCGGCCGAGCCGAAGGACAGCCTGCCGCTGGCCCCGATGCGCTCGTGCAGGCGCTTGAGGTCGATCCGCGCGTCGGCTTCGGCGGAGACGAGGAACAGCCGGCCCTTCTTGTCCTTCAGAAAGAGGTTCTTGGTGTGCAGCCCCTGCAGCGGCTCGCGATGGGCTGTCGATTCGGCGACGGTGAAGACCGCCGGATGATCGATGCGATGGAAGGCGATACCCTGCGCGGTGAGATGATCGCAGAGCGCTTCGGGGGTCACGGGGGTGTTCATGGCGAGACGGTCGATGATCGCGGAGGGGCGGCAAACGGCGGGGCCGGTCGGCATGGCGCGATGCCCGGCCCCGATCGGCTGATCGGACCCACGTGCATGCCACCCCCGATGCCTAGCTTCCCGCAAAGCCGGCGGCAAGGTGCCGCCGAGGGCGCGGTTTCATCAACGGCCGGCAAAAAACTTTCGACAGGCGCTTGCACTCCGGCGCGCTTTGGGGCAATAACCCGACCGCGCCGCACGGCGCGACTGTCTCGGATGCGGGTGTAGCTCAGGGGTAGAGCACAACCTTGCCAAGGTTGGGGTCGAGGGTTCGAATCCCTTCGCCCGCTCCAGACAATCTCAGGACTTGAGAAGCATGCAAGCGTCGGATCTTCCGGCGCTTTTTGCTTTTTGGGCCTTGCGCATCGTGAGCCATTTCCAGAGGGCTCCGAAAGCCCGTGGTTACATGGCGGTTACAAGTACGATCCGGAGCCGCACAGGACCTCTCGGCGCGCGCCCGATAATCCTTACTGTTTGAAGCAGTTTTCCCGATGCCAATGCAGAAAATGCGGGTGCGGGCGGTCATGAGCTCGCAGTGGCGGTAGTGCTCGACCCGTCTTGTTGATGAAGCTACGTATCCCGTCAGCGTCGTTGGCCTGTCGGGAGATGAGGATATCGAGCTCGTCGGACAGGCTGATCAATCCGCGGTCGAACATCCAGTGAGCGGTGCCTGACAAGGCAATGCCGTTGTTGACGATATCCGGCCCCTTCGCCTCGACGGGGCGGATGTGAGCCGCAGCGACCTCGGCTCGGCCGCCGCCATTGATTAGCTTGAGACCAGTGATCGAACAGCGTTCGTCATAGGCACGCAGAACGACGCGACGGAAAACGCGATCGCGGACGATCCGCGAGGGAAGGAACTTGGCCCGTTCGCGATCCTGTTCAAACACGAACGGAACCTGTTCCT